>DASQYF010000211.1:0-5252 GCA_035639375.1 Nitrososphaeraceae archaeon | reverse complement strand
TCTGTCCACGCATCATAGTCTGTGATTGTCGCAATAGAGACATAACAAATCTCGGCCTCTCTTGCCAATACACACTCAGGCACCAGAGTCATCCCAATTATATGTGCTTTCATTACTTCTCTAAAAAAATGGGATTCAGCCCTAGTAGAGAATCTTGGTCCTTCTATACAAACATACGTAACGTGTTCATGAATTTTATAGCTCAAACTATTAGCGCAATCTATTGTTAGTTTTTTTAATTCGGTACAGAATGGATCAGAAGAAGAGATATGACAGACCCTTCCACCATCATAAAAAGTGTATTGCCTTGTTTTTGTAAAGTCAATGAATTGATCCGGAACAGCAATATCCCCGGGCTTGAATTCCTGCTGTAAACTTCCTACTGCAGAAGGCGCAATAATTCTTGTCACTCCAAGTTCTTTTAATGCCCAAATATTTGCACGATTATTTATTCTGTGAGGCGGAATATGGTGATTTTTTCCATGTCGAGGAATAAAAGCAATGGTTCGTCCAACGAATTCGCCAATAGTAATAGAATCGGATGGTTCGCCATAAGGTGTATGGACTTTTATTTCTTTTTTGTCACTAACCATTCCGAAATCGTAAATGCCTGTACCTCCTATAAGACCGATATCTGCACTATTTTTATTAGATGTCAATCGTACACTACTAATGACTGTACTTTATAACCTAGAGTCCGTAACTTACTAGCTCCTTTAAGGTCAGTAAGTTCTATTACGAATGCAAATCCTGAAACATTGCCTCCTAATTCTTCGATAAGATGTGCAGCAGCAATGGCTGACCCTCCTGTTGCAATCAAATCATCTGCTATCAGAACATTCTGTCGAGGTTTTATTGCATCTTTTTGTATCTCCATTACAGCGCTGCCATATTCGATATCGTATGATTCCTTAATAGTATGACCGGGTAGCTTACCTGCCTTTCGGATCATTATCAAACCTTTATCGAAGTTTAATGCTAAGGCGGTAGCTATAACAAAACCTCTGGATTCTATCCCCGCTATACCGTCAATGGTAGTATCCCTGAACCTACGATGTAATTCGTTTGAAACATAATGCAAGGCATGGCCAGTGCGGAAAAGAGGATTAATATCCCTGAACATAATGCCTTTACGCGGAAAATCGGGACAATTGCTGATCAAGGTAGACAAATCTATATGATTCATAGTTACATAGTTGTAGCCATTGTCTTTGTGTAAAAAAGTTTGCTGTTATAAAAAATGAAAGTATAGGGATGCCATGGATAGAAACAATGCCAAATTTTCGAAATAAAAAGTTAATTCATTGAACTATCGAAATATAATATGTGTATCTAGCATAGTTCTATGCATTTATACATCCGTTGATCGCATATTACTTATCTTGACACCATCGGAGGAGCAGATTCGCAATCAAATCAAAATTGCTATGTCTCTTGACTTTAACGATGTATTCGACCTGGTGAAATCTAGTGTACTAAAGAAATTCGACCTACATAGAGCTGGATTAAGTCTGACTTTGCAGATAATGCCCAGCAATTTGGGAGCCTATCATATTTTGGGATCTAATATTATAGTATTAAATAAATTTGTTCTAGATATAATTAAACGATCTTCAAAAACCACAGAGGATTATAATTCATATCTTTACATGGTGCTGGTCCATGAATATCTACATAGCTTTGGTATAACAGATGAAAATGCCGTACGTCAAATGACTTACGATCTGTGCAGAAGTTTATTCGGAGAATCGCATATTTCTACATTACTTGCTAAGGGTGATCCGTCTAGTTTGTTTCCACAGTTAAAGAATATCACAAACAGCACTTTTTATAATCACTTTGAAGTCATAAAAGACTTTGATAAGGCCAGTCTTTCGTACATTCAGTAAAATAAAAAACTTAACTATCCTGCTTTCAGATAAAATTCTATTACTAAATAATATACCTATAAGATATAAATATGTCAAAGGCACAAATATATTATAATGCCTATTAGGAACGGGGCAGAGTATACTGAAAGCCTTAGAGGTAGGAAAATGAAGGTGTACTTATTTGGTGAGCTAGTTGAAGAACCGGTTGACCATCCCATGATTCGCCCCTCTATAAATGCAGTAGCAGAAACATACGATCTTGCTAATGAGGAAATAGAAATTGCATCTGCTCAGTCGTCCTTAACTGGCATGAGAGTAAACAGATTTTCGCATATAACCGAGAGCTCTGCTGATTTAGTTAGCCAGAATAAAATGCAAAGAAAGCTAGGACAGTTGACCGGCACCTGTTTCCAGCGCTGCGTAGGAATGGATGCTCTCAATTCACTATATTCTACTACCTTTGAAATCGATGCCAAACATGGAACTGTTTATCACAAACGCTTAATCGAATTCATAAAATTAGTTCAACTAGAAAACTTGATGATAGGCGGTGCGATGACTGATGTAAAAGGAGATCGTAGTCTATCGCCGTCTCAGCAAGAAGATCCTGACATGTTTGTCCACGTATCAAAAAGAGATGATAAAGGTATATACATAACAGGTGCAAAAGCACATCAAACTGGATGTATTAACTCTCATTGGATCTTGGTTATGCCTACAATGAGACTTCAGGCAGCAGACAGCGAGTACGCCATCGTCGGCGCTGTGCCTGCTGACGCTGAAGGTATAACTTACATTTATGGCAGACAATCCTGTGATACGAGAAGTATGGAGGAAGGTGATCTCGATGCAGGAAACGCTAAGTTTTCTGGGCAAGAAGCAATGATCATCTTTGATAATGTGTTTATACCAAATGACTTAATTTTCATGCAGGGTGAATATGAATATGCTGCTATGCTAGTCGAGAGATTTACGTGTTATCATAGGAGAAGTTACGTATGTAAGACAGGTCTTGGAGATGTCCTTATAGGAGCAGCTGCGGCAATTGCTGATTACAATGGAGTAGCAAATGCATCCCATATAAAAGACAAATTGGTAGAGATGACTCATTTGAATGAGACAATATTTGCAGCAGGAATTGCATCTTCTTATCAAGCACACAAAACATCCTCTGGTAATTATCAAAATGATGATATGTTATCGAACGTTTGTAAACATAATGTAACAAAATTCCCCTATGAGATTAGCAGGCTTGCCCAAGATATCGCCGGTGGGTTGATGGTTACTATGCCATCAGAAAAGGACTTTAGAAATCCTGTAACCGGTCCACTACTTGAAAAATATTTAAAAGGAAGAAAGGGTGTTTCAACTGAAAACAGAGCAAGAATATTGCGACTCATCGAAAACATGACTCTAGGCAGAAATGCCGTAGGATATCTTACAGAGTCGATGCATGGCGCAGGTTCCCCACAAGCACAAAGGATTCAAATCGCACGTCAGATGCAATTAGAATATAAAAAGAAACTTGCAAAGAACCTTGCCAGTATTGAAGAAGGCGAAGCCAATGAGCTTACTAAGGAGCAGTCCAATTATTTTGATAGAATATTTGGTAAAAGAGAAGGAGATATCAAAGAATAACCTTTTTAATAATATGCAGAATACAATTTAGCATAAATATAACCTAATGGTCCTTATAAAGGAAGGATTATTTACAAGTTCTCTGCTTATTAATATATCGTAAGAGGAAATGTGGTGAAAATAATGGAACATCTAATCGACGATCTTACAGGAAAAACTTTTAGAATTATTACCCATAATGGCAAAGATGGTATTCTCCAGTCAAGTCTGTGGAAAAAGCTAGAGGTTACTAGCCGTGATGGTTCTAGGTTAGCGTTGAGACTCGAAAAGCAGTCTCTTATTAAGCGAGAAAAAATACTCGAAAAAGGTCGCTGGACTTATAAACTTCTTCCGATCAAGTTACCTGTTGACATAGAATCTATCGATAAGGTACCCTGTCTTATGTGTCCAGTAGAGCACATGTGTTCTGAGGATGGTTCCTATAGCCCTAACAATTGTAACCTGATTCAAGACTGGCTGCTATCGGCTATAGACTCGTTGCCTCGAACACAATTGCCTGCTGATCGACAGCAGAGTAAACAAGATATAGAAATATCATCTAGACAAGCAAAACTGCCGGCAAGACGTAGTCGAGGACGAGCAACAAAAAAATAGTAAAATGAAGCTTTCTCAGGCTAGAAAAGATTATTACCGCAAACTTGCCAAAAATGAAGGATATAGAAGTAGATCAGCCTATAAACTAAAACAATTAAACATTTCCTATCATATCTTCAAACCAGGGAATAAAGTAGTTGATCTTGGCTGTGCACCAGGCGGATGGTTGCAGGTTCTGGAAGAAGAAATTGGCAATAGAGGGAAGGTAATTGGTGTCGATCAAAAAGAAGTGTATCCTTTAAAATTTGCAACAATTCTACGAGGTAGCATTGAGGATCCTTTTATTGTTGAACAAATTAAGAAAATTCTTAATGGTCCTGCAGATGTCATCTTGTCAGATCTCTCTCCGAATATCTCTGGAATTTGGGATGTTGATCATGCAAGACAGATTTCTCTTACAAGAACCGCCATGAGTGTAGTGGAAAAACTGTTAAGGAAAGGTGGCTCTGCGATCTTCAAGGTGTTTGAAGGACAAATGCTTAAACAATTGAAAGATGATTTAGCGGTAAACTTTAAAAGTGTATATTATAGCAAGCCGGATGCTAGTAGAAGAGAGAGTAGTGAATTATATATAATTTGTTTGAATTTTAGGGTCTAAGGTGCAAGGTATTTTCTTAATCACCGAACAAGAGTTTTAGCTCTTCAAGACTTAGCTTGGAACCCGATTCCAGTTTTTTCTTGGCTTCTTCCTTGAGCTTAAAAAGGGTGTCTTTTGGAAGAGAATTGCCATACTCTTCTCTTTGTCTTTTCCTCATATCGGCCATATAATCAAGACGTCCATTGATTTTTTCTAATTTCCACAGATTCTCATTGTATTCTTTGAGATAAATCTCACGCTCATCAGGGAGTTGACGTTTCAAATCAAAAAGGTGGTTCATAGTATTCTTAATTTCCTCAATTTTATATTGTAGTGTTCTTTGTTCTTCATCAAGCAATTTCAGCGAATTGCTGATTTTTTCTGACTCTGTGTCCAATTGTCTCATCTGCTCTTTAATAGTTCGAATTGCCTTTAGTGCTTCGATTTTCATAGAGGTCTCTTTTACTAACGAAAGTATGTCATTCTTTTCTCGTGAACTTTTATAATGTTTTTCGTCGAGTGTTTTTTGTAATGTGTTGAGCGAATGAGATAAATCCGCCTCTCCTTCAACA
>DASQYF010000210.1:0-5462 GCA_035639375.1 Nitrososphaeraceae archaeon | reverse complement strand
TATTAGTTTTGTTTACAATTATATTAGGAATCTCCATGCAATCTATTGTTGGCGTAGAATGTTAGATAGCAAACAGTATTTCTATTTTATAGATTTTTAATAGATAAATATATGAAATTAAAGTTCTCTAGATAATATTATTTTGCTAATACAACGAAGAGAAACTATTTACTTTTTTTTGACAAATCAATATATAGGATCGTAGCACTGATACCCATCCTCAAAATTATCTTTGCTTATATTAAGAATTGTTATTAATTATATTATCATGTATACAGATAGCTCTTAATCTTGTTTGAATTCATACGTAACATAATATGTATATTTTAGATCAGAAGACAAACGTAAAAATAAGGATTATGATACCAAATATTATCTTTTATGGGAAATCAAGGATCCTCAGATCAGTGTAAAAATGGAAACCACATAGAATGTGAAGAGTGCACATGCAATTGCCATATTCCAGGTACAATGGACAATCTAGCAAAGAATATCGCCAGATTAGAAAGGCAATCCCCAGGTCTAGGCGAATCTCTTTAATATCATATTATCCTAAATCGGCATCTTCTTCTAATTTATCAAGGTTTATCCTTACATTTTGATTCTTCGCTGCTATGAAATCTTGGCTACTTTTGCGCCACACTTTTGGATAAGTACCGGGTTTCATAATTATCCTCTTTATAGAAAAAGCAAGACCCTTAGTGCTGTTTTCGATCTCTTCTGTTGTCAGTGCAGCTTCCGCTAAGCCAACTACTTCTCCTTTCAATGTATATATTCCAACAAGCTCATGTGGCTTCAGATCTGCAGGTACTGCCACGACTCCAGGAACAGCGAGTTGTGCACCATGACAAAGTGCATCAACAGCAGTGTCTCGTATCATAACTGCGCGTATTCCTTCTAAACAGTGTTCAATTGGTTTTATCAATCTACGTAGCTTTGCATCTTCTCGTTTCTCTTTATATAGCTGATATGCATCAGCCAAGTCATGTAGTTTCACGAAACTTTCTTGCTTTTCTGAAAAGTTACTTATCTTGGTCCTTCGAAGCTCCACCATCGTAGCCCCTGGGCCTAATACCTCTCCTATATCATAAATTATTTTTCTAATATATGTACCAGCTTGACATAATATTCGCATCAAAATAAGACGATCGGTCTGTTCGATTTTGTCAAATTCAAATAGTGTTCGTACTCGAGTTGCTCTTTTTACAGATGATCTCTGTGGTGGTTTCTGGTAAATATCACCTACAAATTCTGTGATAACTGAATTTATTCTTTGTTCAGATATATGAGCATGTAGACGTGCTAATGCATAATATTCCTTTGGTCCTAGAAGGAGGACAGAAAGAGCTTTCGTTCCTTCTCCGAGTCCTATTGGTAGAAGCCCTGTGGCACCTGGATCTAACGTACCACTATGTCCTGTCTTTTCAATATCCAATATCCTTTTTATCCATGCTACTACTTCGTGGCTCGTTGGACCAGCTGGTTTATCAATTAAAATTAATCCATAATTAAGCAATGATTCTATCGGCCTTTTGTCTGGAAGATATCCATAATTTTCATTAGTAATATCGTCATCAATCTTTACTAGATTTTGTAACTGTGGAAAATTCAAACTGATTTATCACATTATCTACTAATAATACTAAATTATAAGCTGTTTTACTATACTTTTAGATATGACAATAAGGGCCTCAAGGCTTATTAGATCAGTATTTAGAGCAAAGTCAAAAACAGACAGATCTTCACCAAAATTGAATCCATAGGTTTCACGATAGATCTTTATGTTATCTTCATCCCTTATCTTTATAATATTTTTAGCATCCTCAAAGCTTATGTTATCTCGATAGGCCATTCTTTTTGCCCTATTGCTCTGTGATCCCTTAAGCCAAAACATAATGGCATCTTGAACTAACCATGGAAGAGTATAACTCGTAATTACGACATTTCCTTTTTTAACTATTTCGACCAATCTTTGATCTACTTCTTTATCAAAGCACGGATTTGATTTGCGTTCTGTCATGAATTTTTTTGCATCTTCAGTATCCCACCAGTCTTTTCCTGAAATTGAATATCCTTTTTCTCCCGCAAGCATTTTCAAGATATCTCCTCCATTGTATATTTCTAATCTAAATTCTTTTGCAAGCTCTGCTGCAATAGTTGTCTTACCTACCGCAGGCCAGCCGGAGATAACAAAGCTTAAGTTGTGTTTTCCGTTTTGAATATTTATCAATTCTAACCCAAACTTGGCATTGCAGTCTGTGTAACCTTTGATATTATCCCGCTAAAAGCGAATGATGTAATCAGGAACCATCCCCAAAGATAGACTTCTCCGCGTACAGAGCATGCACCTTTAGGATCACCCTTTTCGTCTAGCTGTATATCTGTTTTCACGTTTTGTTCACCACACATTATCCAAGGAATTTCTATTGGTGAAATGGCTACCGTTTGCCCAAAGATTGTTGGAAATACGAATATCCATAACAGGAATGAGGGTGCCATATATATTAGCATAGGACGCATCTGTTGCTGCTGCATTTCCATGGCCATTTTGTTTACATGAGCTTGTCTTTTTTTTAATTCCGCTACACGCGCCTTATCTTGCTTTTTTATTGCTTCGGTATATTGCCTCCGCCATTCGTTGGTCTCTTTCATTACCTTATTCATCTTTTCGATGTCAGTTGTCTTTTTTCGTAACAATGCAAATGCAATATTCATTCCGATCGCAATTAATGCAGCTGCAATCATAGCTGTGAGCATGTCTGGAAAAAGTGGATGTTTTGTGTATTGAGGTGTTAAACCTGGAACCTGCATTACTATTGAATCAATAATATTCATTTTCTCAATCCGCGATCTTCTGCTGTTAACGCCTTAACTATGTTTGATGCGGTTTGATCAATTTTGTTGTTACTATTCATGATTATAATAAAAGGACAGCCAGTTAATACTGAACACGTAGCGACCATAACTTTCGAAATATCAAGTTGAAATTGAATATCTTCTACCGATAAAGTGTCTCTATCACGGGTTGCATCAGTTTTTCTTCTAGTAGCTATCTCCTCTGGATGTGCAGCAACCATAACAATATTTGTAGGTTTTATAATTTCAAGTAAATTTAGTGGAAGCCCTGGATAGTATCCTTCATTGGTATTTATGAAAAGGTGAGTATCCACAATCACAATATTATCTTTCATATTAGCAATTCTTCTCGCAGCAAGGTTTTGCATGCGTCGCTGATCTTCAATAGACTGCCTTCGCATTTCATCTCGATTGTTTAGACCTAGTTTTCTTGCTTCTTCGAACATTATTGTACCAAATACTACCACTGCTGTTTGTGTTCCTCTTTGGTTTAGAATTTCAGCTAGCCGGGAAATTACCGTAGTCTTTCCGACACCAGGAATTCCGACTACTACTACACGCTTATTGTTTTCTACCAAGAAGAGCCGCCAATTTAGGCATGTGGGTGTCTACTTGTTCTCTAATCAATAAATTGTAATAGTTAACCAGTATATCTACCATTAGTAGAATACCAATTCCTGAGCCAAACACGCTTAAGACATCAGATACTGATGCTAATAAGCCTATGATAATGCCACCTAAAATTGTGACTGAAGGAATATACTTATTAAGTAAGACTTCAACCGATCCTTCGGCTCTTCTAAAACCTGGAACCTGCACATCAGCATCTAGCAGATTCTTGGCAGCAGATTTTGCAGATAAGCCGCCTAATTCCACCCATAGCCTCCCAAAAATTGTTACAATGGCTGTTAGTGACATAACATAAATGACGGCCCTGACGGGGTCTTGAACTGCAGTTTCAAAACTTCTAGGAGCTGTAATATAATATAAGATCCCTCCTGTAGGGCTTTGAGGTGCGCTAGGATCAAATTGTGCAATCCAGTTGAACACAGGATTATCGTTTTGAGGATTGTAATTAGCCCATAGCATCTGGCCCATAAATACCCCATTAGCAATGAGAGCGGATGACAAAATTACAGGAATATTGGATGTATACAACAGCTTGATTGGATACACAGCAGTAAATCCCCTGTATTTTGTAGATACGATTGGTATATCCACATGTATACCTTGGACATATACCAACAGCAGCAGTATACCGCCGGTAATTCCCAAGCCAAAAAGGCTTGGAAGTTGACCGGATCTTAAAATTGCATCTCCGGCGTGTCCTGTAGCGGCAGAATCAATAATAAAAGGAAGAATACCTACTGGTCCATCCTGAGCAGGCAAGGGGCTGAATATGCTCCATAATATAGACTGAGCTACACCGGCCATAATAAACAGGCTGATACCTGATCCTAATCCCCAGCCTTTCTGTACAAGTTCATCCAGAAACATTACAATGATACTGGCTCCAATTAATTGTCCGACCACGATTGGTATAATATTCGGTGAGGCTACAAGATGACCATAGACGCTTACACCATATAATGTGCCCTCTGCAACTATTACAATAAGTGTCACTATTTTTGTAGCTGATGTGAATAATGACCTGTCATCAGGATTCTTGAAATTAAGCTTGATAAGATCCGAACCCTTAAGCAACTGCATAAGCAATCCTGCAGTAACTATTGGGCCAATCCCCAATTCCATCAATGTACCTTGTTGTGCTGCAAAAATAACCCTAGCAAATGCAAGAAAATCAAAGGCAGGATCATCGGTAACACCATACAAGGGTATTTGTCCCATGATTAAATAGGCAAAAAGAGCTATGCCACACCAAACAAACTTTTCAGTAAGGGAAATCTTCTTTTTCGGTTTTTCAACCTGAGGGATATATCTAGAGGTAGCTTTAATTATTCGTCTAAATGAACTTTCATTCTGAGATGTCTTCATTTGAGAATATCTCGCCTCCCGCCTGCTGAATTTTTTCTTTAGCACTCTCTGATATATTTGCTACCTTAACTGCAAAAGCACTGTTAACTTTGCCCCCACCCAATAACTTATCGTAGCCAAGCGACGTTAAATCCAAAATAACTCTTCCGTCCTCATCTACCTTACCATGTTTAGCAACAACAGAATCAAGATCTCGAATGTTAATCCACCTATGAACTAAATTCCTGTTATATGAATTAAAAGCGTCGTGTCCAAAATGATTAGGTTCTTCAATTACGGTCCGAGTAAAAAAGTGCTTATGTTTTCCTGCTCCACCAATGCCACCGCGACTACCAGATTGTCTATGTTGACCTACCTGTCCCCATCCGCAATATCTGCTGCCTCTTTGCCTCCTACTTTTCCTAAATCTAGTAGCCATTTTTAATGCATTCTCCCTTTAAGTATTATTGAAAGCTGTTTTAGATTCATTATATCACCTTACTTAAGCTTTGCTCCATTCATAACATTCTCTTCACAATATCGGCTAAGCCTTTATCTTCGCCAAGTACACCTTCCTGAGAGTACTGTGTCTTGGTTTTCCTTTTAAAACCACCACGAGGGGAATTCAGTGC
>DASQYF010000209.1:0-15921 GCA_035639375.1 Nitrososphaeraceae archaeon | reverse complement strand
CTACATATGAGGTGGGATGCAGGACAGATTTGACTCAAATATGCCACCCAGGATTCATTCTATTTATAGAAATACATTCTTAGAATACGAAGACTGAGAACGAAGGCGAAGTAAATATTTCAGAAATCTATATAACATCATTTTATCAGACGTAAGAGAACATCTTGTTATTCATTCGTTATTTGATCGGTAGAATAAATGCAAATGTAGCCCCTTTGCCATCAGAATTATTCTCAACCCATACCTTGCCATTATGGGCTTCTACAATACTTTTGCAATGAATAATCCTGATCCCAGACCAGTACATTCAAAGGATTTTGTAGCATACTTTGAAAATAATCTAGGTAAAATTTCAGAGTTGATACCTCCTCCAGTATCTTAACGCTAATGATAACATATTGATTATGTTCTTTCCTTTCTATATTAATTGATATACTTCCTTTTTTAGTAAATTTAATAATATTCTTTAGTAGATTAGAGATAACCTGAGTTATCCTTCCTTTATCTGTTTCTACTGAAATAATATCATCTTTAACGTCATATAGTAGTTTTACTTTCACATTATCAATTTCATCTATGATATCTTGTACTGCATTTAGTATTATACCATTTAATTCGAACAGATCATCGTTTAGTTTCAGTAATCGGCTTTCAATTCTTGTAACATCAAGTATATCTTCTGTAAGTCTTTGCAGTCTTTTTGCGTTTCTGGTTACAATACCAAGTAACGCAAGCTGATATATTTGAAATACAATAATAATATGGTACAACTAAGGCAGCTACAACCGCAAAGACAAGAACAATTCGTCTTCTTTGTATCAGCCATTGATTTTTTTATGCATTGAATATCACAAGTACTTTGTATTAATCTCTTAGCCTTAGAGCATATTGCAATAGCAAGCTATCAAAGTATCTATCAAATTTGCCATTGGGTATTATATCATCTGAATAAATACCAAGTGCTAGTACCTTTCCCTTTTGATAGTTCAGCTCGTATGTTGCAATCACGTATCTTGCTGGTTGGAGAGATGTTGGTAACGATGCATTGTAATCTAGCAATATGATATCCTTAGGATTTGTAAGGTATTGTTCCTCATGTGCTGTGTATCTAAAGGGATCGTCTGCAAATCTAGTGACACATTGATAGCAAAGATAATTGCTACCAACCCATTGTGAAGTCTCATTTGCCCATCTCTCACCGACACTTTTCCATGCAGAATTACCATTGAAAGCCCAGCCATGACCCTTAATCAATGTTATTGTTTTATTTTCCCTGTCATATTTTACCTCAGCATAGAATACATTACCGTCCATAATAATCATTGTACCACCATCAGATACAAATCGTTTTAAATTATCATATTCTTGTTGCGTGACATATTCTTGGTGGCCAAGTATTAAAACATCATATGCATTGCTTCCATTTTTCATAAATATAGAACCGCTGTCAACATCAGCATCAGTCAAAACTGTAATATTAGATTCAGGCGATAACCATCGTAAATTATTAAGTAAATAAATCATTGTAAACGCAGACGACGTTGCAGCAGTTGTCTGATTTGTTACTTTGCTTGATAATAAAGTGAGATCAGTTGTGACATTCTTACCAATCAGGACATCATCGTATAAGCTGTAAAAGATGTAAAAAGCGTTATTATACGCTGCAGCCGTAAACGTAGGCTTGATAAGTGCAACATCAATCCCTTTACCAAAGTCACCAGTGTGAGTATTATTTTCAGGCGTTGATATTTCACTCCTATTTTTGGAAAAGATATAGTCTTTAGTGTCATTTTTTGATTTTAACATATCATTTGCTATTGATATTGTTAAGTTTCCTTCTCTCATGCTGTCTACAATAGAAAGTGAAGATTGCTTTTGTCCTGATGCTTGTAATAATAATATTGGCGTAGTCATTGTAAGTATGATTAGGAGTATTATTAAAGACATGTCTAGAGATCCTTATATGCCAACTCGATCCCAAATTTTGAAGATTGGCTTCGTTCTATGCATAGGGGTATGTACCCTCAATATAATATGATATAAGTATTGATTAACCATATCAATTAACAATGTTTGGTCAATTATCAGTATGTGCGTAAGGCAGAGAGTAATATCTAAGCATACATAGTCTCTCCTTTATGATAGACATCGGTATTTTAGGTATAGATTCGGACTATTAAAGTGTCTTAGGCATACTTGTCAATAGATTTGTATTTATTTTTTTCTAAAGGTATTCCATTAGCTGTGTAAATTAACATTGTCAATTCACATAGTTACGTAATGTCTTTATTTTAGCTTTTTGAATCTATTGCCAAGGTGAAGCAAAAGAAAATGATGACAGGTAATTTAAGGAGAGACGTGCTCGCAATAAGCATTCTAGCAATCCTTTCGTTGATTATGGTCATGGCTCCATCAACAAAATTTGTATTTGCTACAACCACCACTACACAAAGCAGCAATAAATTTGTTACAAAACTAACAGGTAAAGATGAAGTACCACCCAAGGATACTAAAGCAACAGGTACTGCTGATTTTGAACTTAGTAGTAATGGAAATATGTTAAAGTACAAGGTTAATGTAATGAACATCGATAAGGTCACACAGGCACACATACATAGTGGTAAAGTAGGACAAAATGGGGAGGTTATAGTTACCTTATTCAAATCTCAAACACCTACTGGTCCAAAAAGTGGAATCTTGTCACAAGGAGACATTACCTCTGCTAATCTTGAGGGACCATTGAAGGGTAAACAGGTATCTGATTTAATCAAACTCATAAACAACGGTGAAGCATATGTCAATGTTCATACAGAAATGAATCCCAAAGGCGAAATTCGTGGGCAAATATCGAAATAATACTCTATGTCCTAAATAATCCAATTAGAAAAGCAAAGAGGCTAGTCCAATACTTCCAAATCATCGAAGCGATCCTAAAATCCATTTTTTATATATTGTTGTGATCCTACTACAATGTCTTCAAAGAATGATGTCCTTTATCTTCTATCATTATATAGCCCTAATGAAAATATATTCGTACTATATTTTTATGAAAGACTCATTTTGTGTTCACTTTTCTACCTTTCATATAGCCTAAAGTGAATTGTGCTGACATACCTACAGATAACAGGATACCAATTTGATACTACCAACTTTTAACTCTTATTAACTTTTTTGATTTATATTATCTCATAAAGTAATTTGAAAGTTTTCTATTCTTTCATATGTATTACCTATCTCTATAAATAAATTCAGAATTAACTTTTTGAAAGTAAATATACCATTCGTAATAACATTCTCATAAGAAGTTATATGAAGAACACAACTTTACTAATGGTTGGAATCATAGGGGCAGTATCAATGCTGTCAGCAGCAGGATTAAGTATAATAGCTGTACAACAAGCTAGCGCAAACTTGATTGGAGAAGATGGAGATGGAGGCGATACAAGCTTCAGTTTCGATCAAGATCAGAGTAACAAATGCAGTGGCCATGCATACTGTAGTAACTACGGCGAAATAAACTTCGGCTTCTAAAAAAATCGGCAGTTCTTAATGCTGATACAATCCGTATTTTTTTGTTTCATAAACTAAAAGAAGATTCTGTATACAGAATATGTAGAATAAAAGATGCTGTATAGTCTCAGGATATTTTCATAGTTACATAAGATTCTGCTCCGTTAATGCTTGTCTTTCCGTGAGCCATAGAGTGATACACTTTGAATAGTGGATATTGCAAAATGACTACTGCTACTATTAATCAATCAGCGACATCTCCTTTATTGTTATCAAAGTTTACTGGCCCTTCTATTCTATAGATATCACTTGATTGTATGTGAGTGGAATATGATGAAGGCTATGATAAGGTGAGAATTGGAGGAAAGATAGATAGTAGTAGTTATAGAATTTAATCCACGGGTTCGGTGGGATGCAATACACTAGTGTATGTAATCCATATGCGAAGTGTAAAATGATTTAGTAAGAGTTGGGGAAGGCCTTGAATAGATTCTATGAGCCGATTGAAATGATTAATCTTGAGGAAGCGATATCTCTGATTATCATAATAGTCTACTTCTTATTCAGCACTCCTAGGTTAGTCTTAATTGGGCACTTGACGAACCTTACTTGAGGTAGGATCATGCTTTCATCATCTTTGCTATCTGATTCCTTCTCTTCTTCTTACCTTTGATATATTGCGATTGCAAGTACTACTATACTTTTATTCCCTTGCATTTTTTTAAAGTACATTCTTTATAGAATTAGCCATGAGTAAATCAAACATAACAGAAATAGACGAGCAAGGGATGATTGGCGGTGAGGTAGATCACTTCGTCTACCGAGTACCAAAAAAGAACCATGAAGCTATGATACATCTCAACAAACAATTTGCTGACATAATGAGAAAATACGATGCTCTACATTTAATTTTCCAGCTAAATAATACCGAGACACCCATGGAGGGAATTACCAACATAGCCAAAACTGTCTCGGCCAACCAAGATGAGGACGAGGTTTGGATGGAGCTAATATTCTATAGAGATCGTAAGCACAAAGATGAGGTCGGTGCAAAGATGCAAAATGATGAGAATATGGAACGACTCTACAAACAGTCCGTGGATCTGCTTAGCCCTGGATCCAGTTTCGTAATGGGTGAGTTCAGCCGCCTCGAGGTCTAGATAACAACATGCCAACAATAGTTCATTTTGAAATACCTGCAGATGATGTTGAGAGGTCAAAGAAATTCTACAGTGACTTATTTGGGTGGAAAATAGAGAAGTTCACCGGACAAACAGGTGGTGGTGAAGATATGGACTACTGGATGATAACGACTACAGATGATAAGGGAAATAAGGCATTAGGAGGCGGGATTATGAAAAGACAAGGACCACAACAACCGATCATCAATCATATAGACGTAAAATCAGTAGACGAATATTCCACGAAAGTTCAGCAACTGGGAGGTAAAGTCCACGTTCCCAAAACGGCAGTTCCAGGAATGGGTTACTTTGCGATTTGTCTTGATACAGAAAATAACGCGTTTGGAATATGGGAGACCAATGAAAAAGCAAAGTAGATTTTTTTATACAAATCTCATCTCCTATTGTTATTGGTCTTTTACTGGCGTCTAGTTCAGCAACCTTTTTAGATTTTGGTCCAGCTGTGATACAACAACCACAAAAGCAAAGCAAAACCAAACCTGTATATTTCTCTGGCTCACAGTTCTTTGTAAAAGCAAACTTTAGAGAAGCTAAATTCGAAGGAGAAGTAGACTTCTCCGCACGTCTTGCACATCATAAAGGATTAGGAATTGTTATAGGTAGACCTTAAAAGAAAGTGTTAAATTATTTATTTATTAATTTAATTCAATGAGAAAGACATTCAGTATAGCTGCATTAATTCTCTATATAGGACTAACTTTTGCATATCTGACTATCCTACAAACAACAACAGCACAGGTTGAATTACCAACAACAACAAATGTGACATTGCTAAATAAAACAGCCAGTAATGATACAGTATCCAATTCAAATAATAATACTACAGTGAATCGTTGAAAACGTACACACCTTATGTTGATATTAGAACTATCGTAGCAAATAAAAAACTAGATAAAAATTGATTAAAGGCGAAAGTTATTGAATAATGTAGTAATATCTAAGGATGTAATTTATTTTCTTCGGCTGCAGAAGAAGACACGAAATCCAAATATTGTAATATATCGGGATATATATAATATCAGCTATGGTTACGGAAGAGAATTTACTTTTATTGCCAAATTGAAGGTATTCGACAGTAAGACACCTAATAAATATTTCATGATGTATGATGATAGTTACGGCATACCTATTTGGATTGAAAAGGGACTTTTGCCACAATTAAAAAATAAACCTATTCTCATTACACTGAAGAAGGGATTGTTCAAAGGTTTAAAATTAGAAACCGGATACAGGATACTCACTACACAATGATTCTGCTACGCGTGCTTTTAATACCAAATATATCTAATCTACAAATAGAACTCTGTTTCTAATCTTTCCAAGTTTCTCTATTTCAACTTCTACTATATCATTATGCTTTAAGTATTTTAAGTCTGATGCCAATGACAATGCAGTGCCGCTTGGAGTACCTGTAGATATTATATCTCCAGGTTCAAGTGTCATTACTTTACTCAATTTACTTATTATCTCGTCAATTTTCAAGACAAGGTTTTTAGTAGATGAATCTTGTCTTGTTTCTCCATTTACTCTTGTAGTTATATGAAGATTGCAAGGATCTGAAATTTCATCATTAGTAGTTAGCCATGGTCCACAGGGTCCAAAAGTATCAAAACCTTTCGCCCTACCGTATTGCTTGTCGATAAATTGAATATCTCTTGCAGAGATGTCATTTAACACGAAATATCCTGCAATATAGTTATATGATTCATTTGCATTGACTTTTTTACATTTCCCACCTATTGCTAATGCCAATTCTCCTTCATAATCTAGCTGTTTGACAAATTTGGGACATAGAATCTCGTCGATAGGTCCAATTAAACTACTCCTCGGTTTCAAATAAATAACTGGATCTGTAGGAGGTTTTTTTCCAAAACGTAACCAGCTTCCTTGATCAGTATAATTAAATGCTAGGCATATTATCTTGAAAGACTCCTTTATCGGAGGAAGGATTTTGAACTCGTCTATTTGATGAATAAATGAGAGATTGCTTATGTGATCTTTTAATTCTTGAAAATATCCTCCGAAGAGAACTTTTTCTAATTCAAGTGGTAAGACAAGTCCTGTTTGTTTTGATATTTCATTACTTGTTATTGCATTTCCATACTTATTCACTATTGCGAAGGTTTCTTGACCTTGATGCTGTAGTATTCGTGCTAGTCTCAACGTACAAGACCTTGCAATAAGTATTGTGGTTATGCATATTAAAGAATCCTATGGCGCAGTAGCGGTTTGCTTATATGAACTCCAAACCAACCTAAACATCGCTCTAGATAGCTACTACTCTCCTCAATACTGCATTGAAAATTAAATTAAAATTATTGCCATAATTTGAGTAAAGTACTTAACATTATTATTATTGTTCCTATCGCTACTGTGCAAATCATGAATGGAAATCCTACCCTGAGAAAACGATTGAATGTGATTGGATAGCCATGTTTTTCTGCTAATCCTGCAGCAATAATACCAGCACTCGATCCTATCAGAGTACCATTACCTCCTAGATTTGCACCTAATGATAATGCCCACCAGAGTGGACTGAAATGAAAATCTCCAAAAGTGCTCGCAATGGTTGGCTCGACATTTAATGTTTGAATCAATGGAATCATAGTAGCAGTAAATGGAATATTATCAACAAAAGCACTGGTAATAGCAGATAGCCAAATTATTATTATTAAGATAAACCATGGATTTCCACCAGTTATAGCAAGTGCACTAGAAGATAACAATTCAATTGTTCCTGCATGCTCTGCTGCTCCAACTATTATGAATAATCCAGTAAAAAAGATTAGTGTTGACCAATCTACCTCATGTAATACCCTTTCTGGATGTGATTTTGTAAGAACCATGAGTAAAGCAGCACCTCCTAAGGCAATAACAGAAGGTTCAACATGAAGAGACCCATGTATGATGAATAGTCCAACTACTCCTAATAGAATAGCAATGGATTTTTTTAATAATGTCTTGTCCTTGATCAATTTGGTTTCATCTTCCTTCATAAGTTCTTGAAAATTATGGACTTGTAATTTCAATTCCCTGCGAAATAGGAGTTTTAACAACAAAAGAGAAACAATAAATAAAACAAATATGGTGGGCCCCATGTGAATTATAAAGGAATTAAATTCGATATTTGCAGCAGAACCAATCATTATATTCGGTGGGTCGCCTATAAGTGTGGCAGCACCACCTGCGTTAGAGGCAAGAACTTGGGATAGGATAAATGGAATAGGAGATACCTTAAATTTTCTAAATACAGAGATAGTAACTGGAACCATAAGCAAAACAGTTGTGACATTGTCTATGAACATAGATGTGATAGCAGTAAATGTACACAGCATCAACATCAATTTCCATAAATTTCCTTTACTCGCTTTGCTTGCTCTTACTGCTACGTACTGAAAAACTCCAGTTTCAGCCAAGATTGCAACTATTATCATCATACCAAGCAGAAGACCAATAGTGTTAAAATCTATAGAATTTATTGCAAACTCAAAGCTTTCCTGAGCGGTGAATAAATTGGTTGATATCCCAATTATAAGTATTAATGTGGCTCCTAACAGTGCAATAGCCGTTCTATGAATTATCTCAAATGAAAGGACAATATACACTGAGAGTAAAACTATAACAGAAAGTGACACAGAAAGATCCAAATCCAGTCCAAGCCATCCAGGCAGGACCAAAATGCAGATAGAGAGAATAACTATAATCAGAATACCAATGATATTTTTTTTATTTTGCTTTAATGCAACCTTAGAAGAAATCGAAGTCAACTTAGTTACTTGCCGCGCCAACCTTCTTAATTGAGGTATTACAAATATTCAAGTAGTAGTATTATCGTCTTTGATTCATGAAAGCAGACTTGATTGCTCCTACAAACTTACTAGAATCTGAAACCCAACCAAATACGCCACCTTGCATCTTAATTTGTTTTAAAGCTGCCTCATAGTTGCCATAGTCTGTCGCACCTGTACCATCCTTTAGAACAGTACACCAGTAGCCATTATCATTTGCTTCTCTCATTATAGTATGAACACATACATCTGTTGTAATTCCTGTTATTATCAGGTGAGTTATTCCTAAATTCTTCAAAAGCAATGGTAGATTACTCTGACCGAATGCGCCCTTTCCTGCTTTATCAACCACATATTCACCTGGAATAGGATATAAGTCATCAATTATGTCCCAATTCTTTTCTCCTCTTACTAGCAATCGTCCTAGTCCACCCTTGGGAATATCACCAATTCCTACTCCTTCTCCGATGACTTTACTACGAAGGACTTTGTTGTATGGTGCATCTGAGAGGTCAGGGAGATGCCCTTCTCTTGTATGTATTACTTTAATGTCTGTTCCTTTTCTTATCGTATCAAGAACATACATGATTGGCTTTATAGGTGCTGAAGTAAGTCCAAGATCATAGCCCATAACATCGACATAGCCTTTTGGACCACAAAAATCCACCTGCATATCAATGCTCAAAAAAGCTGTTCTGGCAGAATCAAATTCAACAAAAGCCTTGTCGCCAAAGCGTGGACAATCTTCTACCTCTAATTTGAACAGTTTACCCTTTGGAGGACCATATAACCATGTGGGAAACTTGAAAGTACGAGTTTTCTTGAACTCTTCATAATCTCCTTCAATTCTAGATAGTGTTTCATCTCTAGCTCCAAAAGTGAAGTCCTTATTTGGTGTTGCTAGTGGTGGCTGCTGTGGAAAAACATATTTTCTCTGATTCATCTCTTTACGGCTCTCCTTTGCACGTTTTTTGAACTCGTCAGTATCTTCTTTAACCTTATCTGACAGGCGATCACTTCCTGTATTCATTTACCTTGACCGCCTTGTCTATCCATCATACTATCCGAATTTTTATCAATATCTTGAGTTTTGGCAATAGCAGCAGATCCATCTGGTGAATCTGGGCTATCTGGTTGATTTGTAGTTCCGGCAGTACCGTATCTGACACTACCTCCAATTCCCTTTTCGGTGAGCCTTCCACTTTTGTAGTGTCCTGTGATTTTTGCTACCAGAGGATATACACCAATTCCTCCTATTAATCCCCCAATTACTGAGGGGATATCTGGAACAAGAGCAACAATTGGTACTGCTATCGCTATTCCGACCAAAAATCCAATTATTGCTGGAACATTGACTCTTCTATATGAAGCAGCAAGTATTTCGTCCGTGGTGTTCTTACGAGCAACAATCCAAAAGTGGCCAATTAATACTCCTCCAACTAGCGATACCACCGTACCAAGCAAGAGAAGCCATGGAACTATGCTTGTTAGCAGGTTTGAAGCGGCTACAACTGTACCAGCAAACATCACTATTAGCGCAATTTTTTTCCATGAAAAGTTGAGTCTACCCTTTGAAATATAGTATGAGACATTTTTAAATCCTTGAACAGCATTATACAGGCACCCGTCACAAGTCGAACCATTGCTTGCCCACTGAACTATCATAATCGGTATTCCAAGAGCTATTGCACTCAAGCCGAAGAAAAAATCGAGTTTTCCAGCTACTGCAGTATAGATTGCACCTACCATCAGCATAAGTAAATTGCAAATAGGAAAAGCCACTGCAGTTACAGCCCATGCTTGTTTAGGATTCTTTGTCCAGCGAGTAAAATCTCCAGTCATAGTACTGCTTACTATGAATGTTCCAATTGAAGAAGTAAAACCTAATGCAAAAGTCCAAGGTTGACCAACTATTGGCGAAACAAAGGGGTTTCCTCCGGTACCTGAAGCTACAACACTTAAAATTGAGTATATCATCCATCCCGCCAAAACAGTTACAGAAACCACAGCAAATCTACCGAGCCATGCCATTGCTCGAATGCCATATACTGCAAAAAGTCCAAAGGTTATAGCCCATACACCTGCCCAAAAGGCAGTAGTACCTAAAATTCCGGGAAGAATATGACCGACATGTTCACTGCCGGATCCCGCATTAAAAGACAGTCCACCATATAAACCAACCATGAGGTCTGCAGCCAACCATGCTTGAAATGCAAACCATCCTGCAACTAAACCAGAAATCAAAAGTGTAGGAATTGCGTAGCCATATTTTCCAAATGCTGCCTTGCACATCATTGGAAAGTTTAGCCCGTATTGGGATCCTTTATGCGCGATTAACCCAGAGTATATAAAAAGGAAAATTTGTCCCGCTATAATTGCTATATATCCAAGTGGTGCACCAAGACCTCCCATTATTTGACTTCCTATATAGACACAGATGTATGCATATGCGAACCCTGCCCATACCAAAGCTGGTTTGGCGAAACCTAATCTCGCTTGCTGCGGAACGGGTCTCTCAGCATACTCCTCTTTCTCTGACATTAATAAAAAATTGAAATGATAACGAAGATATAAACATGTACCCTATAATTTTCGTTTTGTTATATAAATAAATAATTAATAAATTTAACATTTATGCAAATATTTGATTTTTATGATATATTATGAAGATATGTCTTTCTAGCTCTAGGCTAGAAAATAAAATAGTTGTCACAAGATTTAAAACAGTTCCATATTTGGTTTATCTAGATTGTGCTTGATTTTATCTTCCTGTCCTCACATTCTACTTCTTCTTCAAGATTTTCTTTGTATAGCCTCAACTTCTCTTTGAGATAAGGATACTTCAAACTCAATATCTGACAAGCAAAAATGGCTGCATTATATGCAGAGTCTATTCCCATGGTTGCTACAGGTACTCCATATGGCATCTGCACAATTGAGAGCAAAGAGTCCATTCCATCTAGGGAATTACCATGAAGAGGTATTCCTATGACTGGTATAATACTAAGAGAAGCAATCATACCTGGAAGGTGAGCTGAACCACTACCTGCTGCAATTATGACATCAACTCCTTTAGATTCTACTCGATCAATAAACTTTAACATCTTTTTAGGGGATCTATGAGCAGCAACTATTGTAAATTCACTTAAAACCTGAAAGAAGTCTAAAGCCTTCCTTATGTCCTTAAGGTGGTCTAACATTTTTGTTGAAGGAGCTGCGATTGCAACAAGTGGCTGTTTTACTATTTTTTCAGTGTCTCTAAAGTTACTTGCTCTATTAGTTTCATGTTTTTGTACAGGAGATTTTTGCAATCCGAACTATAATTGGGATATTTCATCTATTATAAATAATTAATTTATGCTCAGTTGAAACTTTTTATGCATCATCATTATCATACAACAGTTTGCAATAGAAAGAAAGAAAAAAAGTTCTGTTGAGATACGAACTCTTCTTGTTTTTAGTTGTGGTTGTTGTACTTTTTTTATTAACTATGTGCTTGTGACGGGAGCGTATGTTTCTTCGTTACTGCGTATATTGCAAGTATAACCAAAATTGTTACTGCGGCTAGAAGCAACCATATTTCTTTAAAACTAAAAATGTTAGCAACTCCAATAAGTATGGCTACCACTGATCTTATGAGCTATGTTGTAAAGTTGCATTATCGTCTTTACCATTATCGAAATTGTTATTATTTTCTTACTCTATTATGGGCTTCCTCATTTTCTGATAGCGTCTGTTCTATCTTTATTGTTGGTGTCTTTGTTATCATATTCTGATATTTTCTTTTCCTCCTCTAGGGCATTTTTGACCATGGGAACTAGTGCATCAACCACCATGGCAAAGAGTTTTTCCCCCAACTCCGCTGTAGCTTTGGTTGCGCCTCTGCCTACTACTCCTGACTTTGAATATTGATCCATTCTGTATTCAAAGAAAGTTTCATAATCGTCTTCATCAACTGCTTCTCCCATATTAACTAAATCCGGTCTAGCCGCTAATACACATGCTGTTTCTGAAATATTTGCATGTATGTATGAAGGAAATACAGGACAGTCACCCACAAGTTCATTCATTGTTTTTGGCGTCGTTTCCCACCAGTTCAACACTTTTACTTGAAGGTTTGGAAAGTCATATCGTAGATTCTCTCTAGCAGAATATATTGGTCCCCAATTCCACATATGACCATTTAAAATCAGAATTTTTCGAATTCTACTTTTATACAGCCATTCTGCGATTTCACAAATCATTTTCATCATGGTCTCGGGTCTAAGTGATAACGTCCCTGGAAAATTTCCATGGCTTTGGGAGCAACCGTATGACAAAGGAGGAACTACTGGTACGCCTGTTTTTGCAGAAACTCTCTTTGCAACTTCATAACAATCAATAGTATCTACAGATAATGGTAAATGGGGTCCGTGCTGTTCACATGCCGCTGTTGGGATAATGGCCATCTTCATAGTTTTTGTAAGTCTGTCTATATCTTTCCAAGTAAGCTCTTCCCATAAAATAGGTTTGCCATTTTCTGGAATCATTAGATATAATCTTGCATATTATTCAGTTTAAGGCTTTTATCTTTAATGTATATAGAAGACAAAAAATTGCATATATCATAAATGATCAACTTTCCAGTTTGTTGTACACTTGCATATATCATTAGATCAATATATTTTGATATATACAGAAATTCTAATGAAATATGATGCTAACTTATAAGTCAATATATACGGACAATTAACATTGACTTCATTATATACAAATAAACAAATGAATTGTAATTGTAATTACAGAGATTACGCAAGCAATCTACGTATAAACAGGCCTTTATTTGATGTTATAGGAGTTCACTTCTAGATGAAAAGATCTTCTCTTAATATTTTGAACTTAACAATAAAAGATCTTTCAAAATACATTTCTTCTGGAGATATTTCGCCTGTAGACCTGATTGATGCTACATTAGAAAGAATTACAAGATTAAATCCAAAACTTAATGCATTCATCACTGTTTTAGAAAAGTCCGCAAGACAGGATGCAGAGAATGCTGAGCTGCTGATAAAACAAGGTAAGTACAGAGGACCATTACATGGAATTCCTATCTGTTTAAAAGATCTCATATATATGAAAGGAGTAAGAAGCACTAGCGGTTCAAAGATATTGTCCGATTTTGTTCCCGATTATGATTCCACTGTTGTAAAAAAGCTCAAGTATGCAGGTGCAATTATCGTGGGTATGAATAATACTCATGAATTTGCTTGTGGGATAACCAATATTAATCCACATTATGGTTCATCTAGGAACCCGTGGGATATTAGCAGAATATCTGGGGGATCTAGTGGAGGATCCGCTGTAGCTGTATGTGCTGGAATGACACCAGCTTCAATTGGAACAGATACAAGCGGTTCTATACGTGTTCCATCTTCACTTTGTGGTTTGTTTGGCCTCAAACCGACATATGGAAGAGTGAGTAAATACGGCGTACAGGAATTAGCTCCGTCTATAGACCACGTAGGTCCAATAGCTAGAAGTACTTGGGACATAGCAGCAGTACTTCAAACAGTAGCTGGTTATGATAAATTAGACAGCTCCACACTTGATATGCCAGTTCCTGATTACATTAATATCCTTTCAGACAGACAAGGAAGAGAAGACAAGGGATCAAACAACTTCAAAGTGGGAATTCCAACACAATTCTTCTTTGATATAATAGATTCAAAAGTAATGAATGTTTTCGAGAAGTTTGTTGATAAACTCCATGGTTGTGGAATATCTACAGATCCTGTACATGTACAACAGACAGATAAAATAATTGATTCCTGGCGAGCCATACGACTTGGAGAATCAGCGGCTGTACATAATGAATGGATTAAATCCAGACGTGGAGATTACGGAGATAATGTAATAGTCATGCTTGAGAAAGGAATGGAAATAACTGCCATACAATACATTACTGCTCACAAAATTAGAAAAGAAATAAGGACAGCATTCCTAAAAGCAATGACAGATTATCATGCACTATTAGTTCCAACCACAATTATCCCCGCTCCTCTGTTAGACCAGACTACGGTAAATATCAATAAAAAAGACACTATTGAAGTATATGACGCCTTAAGCAGGTTAACTACAGTTTTTGACATTACTGGATTGCCAGCAATGAATATCCCTGCGGGTTTTATTGTAGAAGAAAAAAGAAACAAATTGCCTATAGGTGTTCAACTAGTGGGAAAACCTTTCGATGAAGAAACACTACTTAGAATTTCACACGTTTATGATGAGTATTATAGAATCTCTGAAGAGATGATTCCTCCCTTAGGACAAAATTAGAAAGAAAAAATTGAATCGATCCATTTGGCTATTATCCTTGTTATAGTCATAGTAGAGTAAGAATTTGAGCTAAGAACCAGTTGGACTCTTTCAGTCCATATGCTATCAGTATAAGCTCTATCATGAGATTCATGTATTTCTACTTTCTACTGTTTGATTCTATTATGCAGTATCTCTTCAAGTGTTTTTAATGGTAATGTTGAATGTGCTGATGGTGATGGGTTCATTCATACAGAATACACTAACGCGCCGTCATTTATCATCTAAATAAGGTTTGAAGCACCAAAGAGACAGATAGGGAGATGGAAAGATGGAGAGATGGAAAGATGGAGAGAAGAAAGTTAGAGGGTAAATACAGATATTTCAACTCAGCTCTAAGATGATCTACAAGTTACCAGGCTTGTTCTCATTTATGAGCAGGCAGCTCTTGCTTTTCTTTTGGAAAGAGTAGATGGCTTATTCCCTTATCTTCTGGCTGATCATAAACATCTGGATGTAAATAATAACCTCGTTCCTTAGCAGGCTTATCTTCCTCAACTCGAATCCGGTTAGCATTAGCCCAAGGATCCTTTCGTATACCCGTTACCTGCCATGAGACTTTCATACCTGAAGTACCTCCTGCAATCCTGAAGCGACTATTGTTGTTTTTGTTTTTGTTGCTGCTGCTTCTTTTACTACTACTGTACTTTGTATTAGTAGTAGCCTCAGATATTTCCTCTGCAATATACAGATTAGGCCCAGGAGCTCCTATAGCAGTAAGCTGATAGCGAAAATCCTTATTGAGTATACCAAACCAATTTGGAAGATCTATCTCTGCTTTACCCTTGTTATCTAAAACTACTACACCATCATATACATTCTTCATATCTGGTGACTCTACAAAGGAGTGGCAGAGGTATTTGTTAGCTGGATCAGGTGGGTGGTCTATCTTAAATGAGCCTCCAGCCTTTTCAAGATTACCGGTTATTTTCACTTTCCCGTCTAGGACGGCAGCATAGTCCTTAAAGCTCTGGCTATACAGACCAGCGCTGTTGGTGCTGCCGCCAACGACACCAAAGCCGTCGTCGCTGACGCCAACCACACCATAGCTGCTCTGGCTCTGGCCA
>DASQYF010000208.1:0-3183 GCA_035639375.1 Nitrososphaeraceae archaeon | reverse complement strand
ATATTAACCACTATAGTTGTTTCGCTACCCAAAGTAATTCTGCCTCTATATATCTAATCATATGCATATAGGCAAAATTCAATGATTACAACTTAGGTTTGGTCGAAGGAACATTTTCTTTCCTCACATTATACTTTGTGTCATGGTATATCTAGTTGCTGAAAAATTAGGCTCTGTTAACTTAGCAAGATCTATAGCTTAGTATATTCTAATATTTTACTGATTTGAACTACATTAGAACAGAACTACATTAGAACACATAAAGCTATAGTTACTTATGGTTTATACCTGTATTTTAATTCTAGAAGTTATAGATGTGCTCGATTCAGGATAAATAAGAATCAGGTAAAAATGATATTTATAGATGAAATATTAATTCAGATAGATGGTCAGGATTATTGGTTATGGATAGCATATGAGCCTAACATGGATTTGTGTTTGATGGTGCATATGTCAAGGGAAAGAACTATATTCGTATGTTATCAATTCTTCAAGAAATTATGAAAGAGAGTTGGCAGAAAACTCATATTTACAGATGGTGCTAGATGGTATAATGACGCTTGTAAATGGTTAAGATTGAAACATCTTGTACTTTACTTACACGTAGGGATGAATAGAATAAGATTCATGAAATTTATATTAATTGATGGAGGATAAGTTAACAGAGCCAAAATTACAATACTATGTATATATATTATTCAATCTAGTTGTTTGATATCTATGTCAAAAATAAAAACATCTGCACCACCGCCACAACAACAGCAAGAACAAAAATCAGCATATAGTATGTATTCCAATTCAGCACTAAAAGCTGGCACTCTTGCACCTGATTTTGATCTTCATACCACTCCAGACCAGACGGTGTCATTACACGAATTTCGCGGTCGTCCTACTATTCTTGCTTTCTATCCTGCCGACTTCTCGCCTGTTTGTGGAGATCAGATGACACTATATAACGAAATTCTTCCTGAATTTCAACAATTTAACGCCGAACTTCTTGGAATATCAGTAGATGGGGTTTGGTGTCATCTTGCCTTCTCTAAGGACAGAAACCTTCATTTTCCATTACTTTCTGACTTTGAACCCAAAGGCAAAGTAGCCAATGAATATGGAGCATATCGCAAACAAGATGGAGTGACTGAAAGGGCATTATTTGTTATTGATGGGAATGGAATTATCCGCTGGAGCTATGTATCTCCTATAGGTGTAAATCCCGGCGCTGAAGGAATTCTAAAGGCCTTAGAATCTATTTCTAAGCCAACAGAACAAAAATAATGGTGCGAAGAAGGAAAAAGATATATGGAAATAGAAACTGTCAAACTAGCTTTACCTGTTAGCAGAAGTCGCGATCATATTCAAGGTCCAGATACAGCACCTGCAACTTTGGTTGAATATGGTGATTATGAATGTCCATACTGTGGACAAGCATATATAATAATCAAACAAATTCAACAGCTGCTTGGTAAGAATTTACGCTTTGTATTTCGCAATTTTCCACTCACTCAAGTTCATCTTCATGCCCAGCATGCCGCAGAGGCAGCTGAATCTGCTGGTGCACAGAACAAGTTTTGGGAGATGCACGATTACCTGTACGAACATCAACAAGCTCTTGATGATGAGAATTTAGTGCAATATGCAACTATATTAGGATTGGACTTACCTAAGTTTGTACAAGATATTATCTCTCATGTCCACGCAGCTCGCATTCGTGAAGATTTTCTATCCGGCGTACGTAGTGGTGTAAATGGTACACCAACTTTCTTTATCAATGGGACACGTTACAATAATTCGTGGGACTTGGAGACTCTTTTAGAGACGCTGAACTATACTATTAAGGAACGTTTCTAATAAGAATTAGTAAAATCAATATATGCCTGGGTCACTGGGTCAAAACGTAATCTTCTATTTATAATAGATATTAATTCATTTAAACCAAATTTCCAATATTTTCAGATAACTAGTAAGGGTGTCTTCAAAATAGTATTTGTTCATGACTTATCTAGTATTTCTTTAAATATATGCAGCTTTCTTATTCATGTTTAAATTATTATTAATTTTATTATTAGTAGAGGTTTTGCAACAAAATAGATAGCCATATAATTATTATACTATAATATATCAAATTGTTCGGTGGCGAACAATTTCTAAAACCACTGCTAATGCAAATGTCGTACTACTTAACTACCTGGCACAGATGGTTTTTATTTATAAGAATATTATTCTGTGAATTATCATCGATTATTTCCCATTAATTGCAACTAATTGCTTGTGTTTTCTTTATATACAAATGCTTTATTATAAGCATTGAGACAATGCCGAAGATTCATTCTTCAGACACTCATCTTTTGTCTATTGCCGAAAACATCGATATTGACAATATTAGTTTGGGAAGTCAACTTAGACAAAATTATAATTATACAACAATCATAGATCTCGTTGATTCAATAAGAAAAGTGGGACTCTTACAGCCGATTGTTATCAGGGTGAACGGCGATGGACATTTCGAAGTGGTGTCAGGTTGTAGAAGGTATACAGCATGCAAAACATTGGGATGGAAAAAGATAACATGTGTTATAATTGAAGCAAATGATAAAGAGGCTTTTGAAACATCTCTTATAGAAAATATACAGAGATCCTCTCTTGATCCATTAGAAGAGGCACAAGCATTTAAAAAATATGTATGGGAGATAGGTTGGGGAGGAATATCTGAATTATCGTCTATAATAGGAAGAAGCCACAGCTATATTGTAAAACATATTATGCTACTTGATTTGCCACCGGATGTAGTTGATTTTATCAATAAGCAAAAGTTAGAGATAAGCAGTGCACAGGAGTTATTTCCAATCAAAGACAGTTCTACACAGTCAGAGATTGCAGAAATAATTGTGAATAAACATTTGAGTTCGAAAGACGTTCGCCATATAGTAAAAGATATAAAAAATCAACCAGACCTTGCGACCTCAAATGTAGAATACGACCATCGCAATAAGTATAAACAAGATACAAGAAAAATAGAAAGATCATTAAATAAATCAATATTAATATTAAGAATTGCTATGAGTAGAATAGGGGAAATCATCGACGAATACGAAGACGATTGGTTTGTTCATGAATCCCTATTGGAAGAGAAGAATGCCCTACATAACCAAATTGACATATTATTAAAAAAGAAAAAGAGATTGA
>DASQYF010000207.1:0-12069 GCA_035639375.1 Nitrososphaeraceae archaeon | reverse complement strand
CTTAAGGTATTTAGATCAGGATAAACTATCATGTAATGATCACCGTAGTCTGCTTGTCTCAATTGGTTTATAGCACTGGAAACATCATTTTTCATCATTTCCATTAGTTATACAGTGAGATTCATTGTAAATATGATTTATAATTCTTATAATAAGATTTTCTATTGATATTATTTTCATGTACCATTTAGCCGGCTATCAATTAGCTTTAGCAATTCTGTTGGCAAAAAAGGCTTTCTGATATAATTATCTATCTTACAGGTTTTGCTTGTTGCGTGTACATTACTATTTTTGGTCGGTGGATATTACTGGATTGTATATGATGATAAAATAATGTAGCGGGCTCGGAGGGATTTGAGCTTTGCTGCTAGAAGGGTTCAGTAACTATTTATGATATATAATAGCATTAACTAAGATTCAAGAGGGATTATATCCCTTTGGGGGGGTTCAACTCAATTGATTTCAATTTGTTGCAAACTCTATTTACATTCTATTTGGCTCCTTTCATGTTGAATGCCTTCCAAATAACATGCCAAAATTGATTATATAGACATTTTACCAAAGTATGACTTGATATGGGGTCTATACAGATAATATAATATTATAACACTGATAATTATGCTTGCGATACTACCACTGTTAGATGTAAGAAAAGTAGACATATCCATGTTGATAGCAAAGCTTCCAAAAATAATAGAAGCTACATCGATAGCTATTCCAATGAATAGTAATACCACAGTTATAGTCCATGCCCATCTTTTTCCCTTTAACAATCCATAAGACACAACAAGATATCCAATTCCTACTACTAGTATGATAACACCAATTATAATAAAACCTAAGCCAGTGATTTGCGATAAAAATAAGGATCCAACTGCAACTGCTCCAATTCCAGCCAAAAGTAATATAATACCACCAATTATAACTAGGACTGCAATAATAGTAACCCCAGTTGGACGCTTTTTTACTTCCAATTCCTTAATGCCATCAGAAGGAGTAATATACATATACATTTCTATGTATATATCATAAAAGCTATACAAGTATAACCTATTAATAGTAAATAATGTTAATGACAATTTTTTGGCTACGCTATCTATCTATACATTGCTGCCTAGTTTTTCTTAGGATATTTCTTATAGTATTAATTCTAATTTACGTGCCGCTCTTCTGTATTGAAAGTAGATCTATTTAGATCTATGAACATATGTATTGAGTTGATATTCAATACTTATACTTAGTCTAATAGGCAGTCCTACACATTTCCTCCTTGCAGCGCTAATCCGTTACTCTATAATGTCTAAAACCACCCGTAATAAAGTCTCATATATTATATTTTAGTAACGACCTAACACCAGTGTTATAGAGAGTCCATATGATATCATCCAATGAAAGAAGATGAGGAGAATATCGAAGTAGAAGAAGAGGAAGAAGCGGAAGATAAAGAATAGTGACGAAGATTAAGATAATAATAAATTATCATAACTATTCGTTATCCTGCTCCAGTTGATTTATGTATATATTAAATTACAATTTGTATATTCGTTATCTATTATTTGTGTTATTATATAGTTAATAGACAGCAACACTGTGAGGATCTTGAAATTGATTGTCAGCTGATCCTTCACTACCCCACTTTGTTATGAATTTACCATCTGATGTAAATTTCTGTATTTGAAAATTGCCCTGTTCAGCTACATACACATTATTACCTGATGAATCTACGGCTATGTCATGTGGTCTATCTAATTGTCCATTGCCGGATCCTTTAGACCCCCACATAGTAACAAAGTCTCCATTATTCGTAAACTTTTGGATACGACTATTGCCATCATCAGTAACATAAAGATTACCAGATGAATCAACATCAATACCTGCTGGACTATTCAATTGTCCTTGGCCATCTCCTTTACTACCCCAGCTAGTAATGAATTTACCATCTGATGTAAATTTTTGAATATTATTATTTGTAGTATCAGAAACGAAAATATTGCCAAAGGGATCAACAGCAATACCCTCAGGAGCCATAAACTTACCATTACCGTCTTCTTCACTACCCCAGCTAGTAATGAATTTACCATCTGATGTAAATTTTTGAATATTGAAATTTTGCATATCTGTCACATATACATTACCTAAAGAATCAATATCAATGCTATGTAGATGAAGAAATTGCCCATTGCCAGATCCTTCACTACCCCACTTTGTTATGAATTCACCATTTCTAGTAAATTTATTTATAGATAGACCTGTCATATCTGTCACGTATACGCTACTACCTGAAGAATCCACTGCGATGCCATGGGGTATCTTGAACTGTCCTTCACCATCTCCTTCACTACCCCACTTTGCTATGAATTTACCGTCAGTATCAAATTTTTGTATACGTATATTGGCATAATCTACTACAAAAACTTCTTTTGAAAAATCCGTATTACTATTATTAGTTGTAGTTGATCCGTTGTTGTTGTTGTTGCTTATAATAGTTGAATAACCTGGTTGTATGAGGAAGAATAAGAGAAAGCTGATACCAGCCAGTGAGACAATCAAAATTACAGCTAATGTATTTTGATGACATTTCTGGCATATCCACATTTACATATAATATCCTAGAATAGGCGTATAATCCAAGGTGTCAAAGAAATTAGAGCTTAGGTTTAGAAAAATTTATGAAATGATAGTTTTGTATTATGTGTCTAATTTTTGTTGTGCTAAACAATCTGGAATAAATATGATTGTGTTGGTGATTCTACGTCAGTATTTTCAGATGAATATTGTATATGGTGATATAATATTGATGATGCTTAATAATATATAATATCCTCAAACGATATGACTATGTGAAGATATTATCGTTAAGCTTGTTTGGAATTTACTTGTCTTTAATACAGCAACAGGTTTTGCATATATTATTTCAGATTGCAGAAGCATAACTTGCTGTTAATAATAATACAAACGCCGATATCTCCCTTGTAAGCCAGATGATGGGTATATTATTGCAATAAAAAATAATAATAAAAGATCGAAGAGGGATTTAAAAGAAAAAGAAAAAATTCAAGCTAAATCTATCAAATGATTAATAACAATGAGTTATAAAATAGAAGAAAGCCATCCACGGCATAAAGAATCAAGGAATACAGAAAATGTTCTTGTATTGCAAGGTGGAGGTTCTCTCGGAGCATTTGCATGTGGTGTATTCAAAGCATTAGTAAAAAAGAACATAAGAATAGATATAGCTGCTGGTACGTCTATTGGAGCTGTAAATGCAGCCATAATTGTTGGAAGTAAAAGTGATCACCCTGAGAAAGATCTTGAAGACTTTTGGATAGAAATTGCAGAAAGCAGTCCTATGATTATACCTGATACATTTTCATTAGAACATGATACCACCGCTAGAAGATACATAACCAAGAAAATGTCTTCTGCTTCAGCTAATGCTGCAGTATTTGGAGTTCCAAAGATGTTTATTCCAAGGTGGTATTTATGGGGATGGGAAGAAAATATGCTGTCAATCAAAAATGGAAAGGAAGATAAAGATGAAAAAGACAAACAATATTTTGATCCAAGAAGTTGGACTTACCTATATGACCATTCTCCACTTGCAAAGACACTTGATAAATACATAGATTACAAAAAGCTTAACCTTGCTGCAACACAAGAAGAATTATCGGGAGTCATTCACCTTATAATAACTGCTGTAGATGTCATGACTTCAAAACCATTGGTATTTGATAATACTAAAGTGGAAATTACAGCAAAACATATTCTAGCAAGCTCTGGTTATCCAATATATGGATTCCCATGGGTTGAGATTGAAGATGGTGTATATGGATGGGATGGTAGTCTGCTTAGCAATACTCCTGTAAGAGAAGTACTTTCTGTATCTCCACGAAATGACAAAAATATCTTTATTGTAGAGAACTATCCTAGAAAGATACATAGACTTCCCTCTAATATGGCAGAAGTTGAAAGCAGAGCTAAAGATATAATTTTTAGTGACAAGAATATGGATAATATAAAAATGTCAAAGCTAATTACAAGACAAATCCAGCTTATAGAACGACTTTATGAGGTTTTTGACAAATCCGATCAATCTAAGCTTGATCCAGAAGAGGTCAAAAAGATAAAGAGTGAATATAATACTCTTATAGATAATTATGGTGCAGAAATAAAGTCTGTTACAAGAATTATTAGAAGCGAGGTAGAATCACCTACTCTCTTCCAAAATGCAGATTTTTCTCCCAAAACAATCAAGGAGCTAATATCACAAGGTGAAAGAAAGACTATGGAAAAATTGGCATACTGTGAGAATATACATTATGACTTTAAATAAATAATAAATAAAATCTTCTTATCCAGTAACAATATATTTATTTCCATTATGATCAACAAAAGACAACTTAAGTATAACCAGATTATCTTCGAGCTATACGTCTATCTTTTTTGTGGTAGGCTCTAAGTGTATCAATAATTCAGTAATTTATGAAGATAGAGCACGACCTCCATCTGCATAGATAGTCGTTCCTGTTATGTAGCTTGCATTGTCAGATGCTAGGAATAACGCCACTTTGGCTATTTCTTCTGGCTGTCCAAGTCGATGCGTAGGAATTGTGTTTTCTTTTTGCTTTTTCTTTTCTTCGTCTTCTAACAGTTCTTTGTTCATATCAGTAGCTATGGCACCAGGTGCAATACTATTGACTCGTATACCTTTATCAGCTAGCTCTAAAGCAACAGTTTTAGTTAGCATTTCCATGCCACCTTTTGAAGCTGCATATGGAGCTCCTTCAAATTGTGGTATTGACTCGTGATATGAAGATATATTGATAATAGAATAATTACTATTATTCTTATTATTCTCCTTTCTATTTAATATTCGCTTTACTACTTCTCTAGTGCATAGAAATGCACTCTTTAGGTTTATATCCATAACATCATCCCAATCACTAGATGTTAGTTCATATATCTTCTTTGATTCACCTCGTATTCCTGCATTGTTGACTAATACATCAATCCTACCGAATTTTTGAATAGTCTCTTCTACTAACGCTATACAGGTCTGCTCTTGCGATATATCTCCAGCTACATAAACAACTTTATTATTATTATTATTAGCATAATTGACTAGTTTTGAAATATCTTCAGCAGCTCTCTTCAACTCCTCTTCATCTCTTGCATTTATAACCACGGAATGTCCAGCTTTAGCAAATTCTTTTGCAATAGCTTTACCAATACCTCTGCTTGAGCCAGTTACTACTACTACCTTTTGTTTATTATTATTTTGAGACATAGAAAGATTATTGTTTGACAAGCTATATATTTAGATGGATAAATTGTAGTGGCCTTGGTTTGTTCAAATTTAGTACAAGGTTTTGCTACTCCTTAGATCAGTCATCAAAGTTTCAAAAATTTTGCAGATAGTGACTTGTAATCTTATACAGATTATAACAGTCGTTTAATTATAACTATACTAGTAAGTATCTGCTTTTGAGTCCAAGTAATAGAATATACGATATGATTATCTTAAATGTTGCACTATTAGTATCAAGAGTAATATAATGATTAATAAAAAAACAAGGAAAATAGATGATCCAAATGACTACAAGGAAAGCGGCATAAAAGATACGATGGAAGATTTACAGAATACTACAAAAGCTGCTCTAGATTCAGCACCAGAACTAAGTAAAGAACAAGTTACACATGGCAACGACACATCAAAAGAATTATTATATGGGGGCAGTAATGACAATAATAAGAATAAAAAAAGATGTTTATAACGATAGCTCAGAACCCCATTTAAATCCTGACTATAACATCCTGCAAATGATGAAATGTTCTTCGGATAGATGCACAATATACATCTTATTGCCTGTGCATCTAGATCTGTTTTCACGAGTCCAATGCGTGTATATCAAACATACAAACATCGAAGATCAGAAAATAAATTTATCTTTGTTTTTCATGCTTGCAGAAAGCCTGTATCTCTAAACTCTGGTAAATAACCTAATAGTAATGTACAATATATGAAAAGACTTTTTTTCTTATATTGTTTTATAATATTATATGAATAAGTTAAGTTTAGTAAATTAAAAAATTAAGATGCGTAATCTAAATCATAATTAATTTTTTTCTAGCAATAATAATATCATTTTACTACTACTAAGAATTTTCTTCAGAAATATCAATGGATATATTAAGATAAGCAATACTGTGCAATGATAAATAGGTACAATGTCAGATGCAAAAGAAGAACAAGAACGCCTGCCCTCAAAGCTTCATTATGCATTAACAGACTCACAGTGTTACAAATGCGGAGCACAATTAGAATGGAAGCCTGATTTCACTAATATCAATCAGCCCAGATATAAGGCAAGTCATTGTAATGATGAATATTTAATAACTATTGATACTGTTAAGGTTGAATTAGTTAAGCAAGATAAGGGACGAGAAGAAAGAGAGATATCGCCATCGAATATGACAGGAGAAAACGAAGGCCACGAACAACAACAACCAAATGCAATAAAAATGGCAGAAATGCTAAAGGATAAAGAAGAAGAGTCATTACTAAAGAAAATAAATGTAGGTGATGGAAGTAATATTAAATCAGAAGATAGATGATATAATCAATAAACATGGTAATATTATATTTTCATAATGCTGCTTTCGTGTCTATTAGCTATAAGATATCTTGATTATAAGTTAGTCTCCTCTTCTCATACAATTTTTTTTCTTCATACTGCAAATGGGTTAACAATGATTTGCTACCAAACAGATATTACTACTAACTTACTTCCCTTGTCTGTACATATAACAAATAAAAAAGGTCAAAGAACAGTGTGAGAGTTAGCTACTCTGTATATGTATATATATAGCAGTATTTCACTCCTTTCTATCATCAGAGATTAGACTACTTATTTTTTCCTCTAGCTTATTCTGAAGTCCTTTAAATGTAGAACTTACTTGATTTCTATATAATGTAAGGCCAATTCTTTTAGCATAAGGCTGTCCTTTTGCAAATGATTCAGCCATATTACGTGCAAATTCAGGCTCTGTTTTTGGTGGCATGGGCGGTTCAAATGGATCAACGTATGCTTCAATAATAGTAGGTTTTCTTGTTGTTGTTTTGTTCATTGCCATTTTCATGATAGATTTTACCTCGTTAGGTTCTTTTATGGTATAACCTATACCTCCACAGTCTTCAGCAAATCTAGCAAAATCTATTGGAGTAAATTCTACACCAAACTCAGGATTTCCAAGAAAGGCCATTTGCTCCCATCGAATCATTCCAAGTGTATTATTTTTGATAACAATTACTTTGATTGGCAGGTTATATTGTACTGCTGTAGCAAATTCACTCATCAACATTGCAAATCCACCATCACCTACGAACGCTATACATTGTCTTTCTGGATATGCAATTTGTGCTGCTATAGCATAAGGTAAACCACATGCCATAGATGCCAAAGTTCCCGATAGAGAAAATTTCATTCCTTTTCTAATATTTATGAAGCGAGCAGCCCAAATAGTATTAGTGCCACTATCTACTGAAACTATGGCATTATCCTCTAGTTCGTCGGAAACTGCACTAGCTATAACCTGTGGCTTGATTGGTTTATCTGTGTGACTACTTTGTTTGTGAAGTAAATCAATCCATCTTTTCATTGATTGCTGTTTTGATCTTAGAAATTCTTGCCGTTGTTTCTGTTGTTGTTGTTCACTATTATCATTATTTACATTCTGGTTTAATAGTAAAGGAAGCAAAGCAGATAGTATATTTTTTGAATCACCTACCAAACCTACTTCAACAGGATAACGCAATCCTATTCTTTCAGGTTTTATATCTATTTGAATTCCCCTAGCCTGTCCGGGTTTTGGTAAATAATCAATATAAGGAAATGATGTTCCAACCATCAATAAAGTGTCAGCTTCATTCATTGCGTCGCTAGCTGGCTCTGTGCCTAACAAACCAATTCCTCCTATGCTATTAGGATGATCATCTGGAATTACTGCTTTTCCTAAAAGGGCTTTGACAACTGGAGTTCCAACCTTTTCTGCAATTGCACTTACTTCTTCACCAGCATTTAATGCTCCCTGACCAACAAGAATTACCACTTTGTTACCTGAGTTAATAATTTCTACAGCTTGTTCTAGTAACCGTCTTTCTGGTAAATTGCCAACAGTAACAAAAGTATCAGATGTATGACCTGGCACTTTATGCTTCGAATATTTACCTTCTAGTTTTCTTTCCTGCACATCTATTGGAATTGTCAAGTGGCTAACTCCTCTTTGTGCTAATGCTGACCTACATGCTATGTCAACTACCATCTCGGCTTGTTCTGGAGCAGTTATCATATGATTGTAAACAGCAACGTCTGAAAATAATTGTGTGAGATTAACATCCTGCTGGTATCCTGATCCCATCAAATCAGAATAAGTACTTCCTGTTATTGCAATAACAGGAGTATTGTCTAATTTGGCGTCATACAATCCATTTAAGAGATGTATTGCACCAGGCCCTGATGTTGCAAGGCATGCTCCCAATTTACCTGTATATTTTGCATAAGCACAAGCCATAAATGCTGCAGACTCTTCATGTCTAACAAGTATAAACTTGATCTTGTCTTGCCTCGTTCTTAATGCTTCCATAAATCCGTTAATACCATCACCAGGTAAACCAAAAATTATGTCTACATTCCAATCTATTAAGGCTTCAGCTATAATGTCTGCAGTTCGCATATTTTCATACTCGCTCATAATGTAATAGATAATATCCTATATGAGATATCTAAGTTGATAGTAATAATAATTGATTGTCTACCATAAAATTATCGCGCTATAAATTATCTGTACTATATAGCCAGTTCTTCTTTTTTCTACTTGTGTCTAATCAATGAGAAGAGATGTAAAATATTATAACTAATATAACTTAACTATTAACATGTCAAAAACGAACGAACGAACATCAATCTAAAATATAGGAAAGTAAGAATAAAGAGGTAGAAGAAAAAGAAGAACAACATGAAAAGATAAAAATTGGGTCGTTACATTGATAATGTTTGGATATGTGATGATTGTATTACTAGTCATAAAAAGCAAGAAGAAAACAATTTACCCATAAAGGAAGAATGAATTAGTAATAATGAACATCATGGGATAATAGAAGTGATATATCGATCTAATGTGTCTCCTAATACATCAAAGGCAGATGAAGCCGACATATTATAATTTATCAAAAATAGAATCTAAAGGGCTTATTTTATACAGCAATAATTAGATTTACAATGATAGATATCTGAGGACAGTAGATGTGACTTGGGTTATATATCATCTGTTCTACTAGTACTGTGTACATAACACATCATTTATTGTCATAATTGTATTTTTATACAGAATTTTGTATAGTATGGAGGCATGAAGAATCTAGATTTGTTTGCAGCAGATTTTATTCCTTTTGCTCATTATTATATAATACCAGTAACACAATAAAGTGATATACAATTAGTATTATGTTTCAATCGGTAAAGAAAAATGTCTTTGGCATAAAATAACATACTCTATTTACTATCTAAAGCAGGCAGTTTGTTGTTGTATTCTTATGTTTTAGCAACTCCTCTTCTCTGACCTATCGTAACAAAACCTTCATTCAGCTTTTGCCTTAATATATCAAGTCTAGCAACTACACCAATAAGCTTACCATCATCTTCATCTTGAACGACTGGTACCAATACAATTTCTTTTTCAATCATAATATCCATAATCTCTTCCATTGATGTATCTTTTTTAACAACAGAAGGATTTGGAGTCATTATGTCTCTAGCTGTTGTATTACTTAGATTCTTACCTTCTCTTACTGCTTTTAAAATATCAATTGCAGTAACTATGCCTATTACTTTCTGATTATCATCAATTACAGGTACTCCATTAAACTCTCCGAGAAGTAATCTTGCACTAATTTCGCTAGCTACTAAATTATGCTTAGCAGCTACAACATTTACCGACATCAAATCTAATGCGTTCATATTAATAGAATACTGCCTTACATGGTTTTTATAGATATAGATATATTAAAACTATAAGAATTTCTTAGTGGACAAGAAAATTTATCTCCATTATTTGTTGTAGTACTGACGATGGTGAGGTTGATGTTGATGACGATGAAAGCGGAGATAGCGGTCATGATAATGATGACAGCAAAGAGTAAACTTGACTCTAAAATTTTTATCTTAAACATCACAAAATCAAAGAGATCAAGTAACAAAATTTATCAATGTTGCAGGTGATCATTCTATAGTGATAAAAACAAATTGTTGTTGCAATAGGATCTTCTTGTACAGATCCATCTGATTAGTCTTGGAGACATAGCATCATTTGAGATAATAGTTAGCACAACTGCCGTTGATCAAATAGAGTCAGCAAGATTAAATGTGCAAAGTGATGATTATTCTATGATGTTAACCAAAGAATCAACATCACCAGCATCTGTTCAGTAAGAAAATGAAAGCGGAAAGGAACAATGATATTAGGAGGAGGAGAAGAGCAAGAAATTATATTGTATGTAAGATTAAAGTATATTAAAATCTAACATATGACTAGATGAAATGCGATAAATGCGGCAATGAATCCAAATATGCTGTCAAGGTTCTTTCAGAAGAACAAGACATTACTGATACACGAACTACTAGTAGGGGCACTGAACAAACTTCTACACCTCCACCAATGGATGTAAAATGGTGTCTTTCTTGTATCAGGCAGACAAAACTATAGGAAAAAGGGAATATCGTTTAGATGAAGGGATAATCTGTTTTGCGTGGTTGGTTTGATTATTGACACAATTCATCCATTTAGATTCTTTTACATTTAGAGATCGCGATTGTGTTATCTTCAATTTAATTCATTATTAGATATATTTGTGTTGTCGTCTGACGCATATATATCTTCGTTTAATATCATAAAAAGTGACATTCGAGCCCAAAAAAAATGTGCAAAGGAAGTTAATGCTTTTAGATTGTTATTCATATGGCTATCTGAAGCACCATTAGACTTCATATATTGATAAAATTCACTCATAGTAGTAGAGTTTATTGAGTTTGGTATAGACGCAATTTTTTTGATTGTCGTAGTTAATTTTACTGGCATTAGTACATAACTCCTTGTATATGATACGATATTCTATATCTCCTAACTAGCATATGAACCCGTATAGTTAGCGGGCTCGGAGGGATTTGAACCCTCGACCTGACGCTTAGGAGGCGTCCGCGCTATCCATTTTACGCCTATTTATCTTGTTTTTTGAATAGTCTGCGCTACGAGCCCTAATATTTTGAACGTGAGAGAGCCAAATTTAAATATTGATTCTAAATAATATGATAATATTTTATTTTTATTAACGAGACCCTATCCTAATAATGAACATTTTTAGCCTATCGCTCTCTTTTTCCTTCCACAAACTCTATGAAATTTGTTTTGGCTTGGGAATAGGGCATCTGTATAGGAGGATGTTTAAAGCAGTACGCAGAAATACTCTCAAGCGGACCAGAAATACCTCTATCAAGAGCCAATTTTGCTCCTCTTATTGCATCAATCATTACTCCTGCACTGTTATATGCATCCACTACACGTAGTTTAAGATCTAGTTCTACTGGAATATTACCAAAATATCTACCTTTCATTGAGATATAGCATATTTTGTCATTTTCTAAAAATTTAACAAAATCTGATGGTCCAATACGCATAGGAATTGAATACGGTATCATTGCTTCTACTGCACTTGTCTTACTTATTCTTTTGTCTTCAAGTCTTTCTTCGTCAAGCATATTGTAAAAATCCATGTCACCGCCTATGTTCAGCTGATAAGTTTCATCTATCTTTACTCCTCGGTCAACGAACAATTTTACTAATGTCTTGTGTAATACAGTAGCACCTAACTGACTCATTACATCATCACCTGCACACGGAAGATTTCTATCTTGGAATGATTGTTGCCATTTTGGCATCGAGGCAATAAAAACAGGTATGGCATTAATAAAACAAACTCCTGCATCAAGACATCTTTCAGCATAAAATTGGCTTGCA
>DASQYF010000206.1:0-2169 GCA_035639375.1 Nitrososphaeraceae archaeon | reverse complement strand
GTATGCGTGCCAGCTAATAGGTTGCATTTTCACGGTGCCGCCGATGGAAATACTTTTTCACATATTGCTATAAGGAAGATGTTTAAAACAAATGGAGCAAACGGTGCAGAATCTGTCAATAGGGCGGAAAACAAATGGGAGTATGATCTATTATCCCAAGAAATTGGTAATAGCGATCCAGAAGGCATTAAAAGGGCAGCGAAAGAAATACTACAAAAGATACATACTGCTATCTCAAAGAAATTCTAGAATAAGGACTTTAAATAGATGTCATTTGAAAGAAAAGTAAAGAATAAAAAGTTAATGTGTGATCGCGAGATGGAAAATGAATTTAATAAAAAACCTATTTAGACTACCTTAATGAGGATCTGGCAATATAGTACTGATTTAAATGGAAAAGAGAACTTTCTGTTGTTTGAAGACAGTTCAAGACTTAAAATATGATTAAAGATATCCAAAAGTAGCACTTTCTTGGCTAAATATGGTACAAAGAAGAAACCGTAGGATCAATGATAATATAATTTGTATTATCTCTTCTCCTAAGCGACCTAATAATATTATATTTTAGAAAGATGCTAATTAACTTACTACATTAGTGCGGATTAGGGGGATATATCCTATTTTAATAATATGATAAAGACTGATAAATTATGATAGTTATGTATCTACAGCCATTGTTAACGTTGAAAAGCTGATATTGATATTATTCGTTTTTTAAAATGAAGTTAATCGATTTTTATATTGTGTTAATCATGCTCTTTTCCTTTTTCATCATTGCGCTCAATTTTGAATCCAATTCTTACTTCTGTCTGATACTCTTTAATATTTTCATTTTCAATTCTTACTGTGACACGTCCTAGCTCTGCCCATTGCAAGTTCTTAACTGTTTTTGCAGCTTCTTCAATGGCATTTTTTATTCCATCATCTATGCCTGTTTTCGAACTTCCTACAATGTCAATATATTTGTAAACCATCTATCTGGACAAGGGGCTTTAACGGTTATTAAATTTATATATTTTTATATATACTCTGTGGAAATCGTTCATAAGAAGACCATGAAGCAAATATGTACCAGATTCTTACTATATAGATCCTCATTCTTTACAGAAGGAATTGAAAGTTATTCTCAGCCAAGTATTTTGTGATTTGATTAATCTATGCATATGTAAAGAGAGTACATGAAAGAGAAACAAATTTGCCCTTACGTTAAAGATCTTGATGAAAACATCTCGCCTAATGCATCTGGCTGTAAAAAATGTGAAAAAGAAAGTACGGAATGTCAATAAGTTATAACAAAAATATTTCTGTAATATATGCACAAATTATATTAAAATTTTATATTTTGATTAGTACAAGAATATATAGTGAGGACGATATGCGGCTGTCGATGTATTAGATGCAAGAGTCAAAAATTGGAAAGTTTCAGATTTATTGCTCCTGATGGCTTTGAGGATATGCATCATACGTGCTTAACTTGTACAACACATTTTAATCATCTTGATGGTGAAATTTATAGTACCTGTCGAACCTGCAAATATTTTTCTACATAAAAATTGCTTTCAGTCTAAACAGAAACTGAATTGTGCAATAGACAGGCTGGCACATTCTGAACCAATAAAAGATGCCAAAAGAGATACGTTATCAGAATAGTACAAGCATAAGTTAAATTTTAGAAGAAAAATCATCAAGTAGATCAAAAATAGAATAATCTATATATGCAATGAGTATTGTACACATTGCACTGATACCAAATTACACAGTTTTTTAAAAATTACACCAACCTTTTACATGGCCACTCTTTTTGAGTGAAAGCTATATTACACAAAAGCCACTAGACTTATTAGAAGTCAGATAACGTTACCAATAAAGAGAACAAAAATAAGGTTGGTGGTTTCAAAGTAAATGATTATGAACACAAGATACTCAAACAATATGCACATATTTTTCACAATCAGATGATCGAAGATCCTGATATCAAGGAATATCATAGATTATTAGAAAGTATCCATTTGGCGGTTAAAACACTATTTATCTTAATAGAATTTAGAAAGGTGTTAACTTTTGGAGGTGGTAATTCCAATTCTCTATGGATTTTCCCGACCTACGGCGAAACTATAGTAGGCTCCGTTGAAGTAAGCACACACAAGAAGGATTATATAATTTTTAGAT
>DASQYF010000205.1:0-6072 GCA_035639375.1 Nitrososphaeraceae archaeon | reverse complement strand
CAATTTTCATGCTTATCATTCCTTGCAAGATGTCCATACGCTCTGATAGGTTCTTCATTCGAAGTCGCCAGATTTACTTTCCCTGTAAATATTAAATCAATATTCTTAAAATCACTAGAATGATCTGTGAAAGATAGTCTCTATTTTTTGCTATCCTTGTTATGATCGTAGAAATTTTTTTCAACCTTTTTATATTAGAATTATCACATAGGAAGAACCTCTTATATCATATAAAAATGTCTTCCTAAATTCTGAAAACAATCTCGATAACAAGAACTATCATTCCAACTGAGACAGTTATTACCATAAACGGGAAACCAACTTTGAACCAACGGTTAAATCCAATTGGATAACCCTGTTTTTCACTCATGCCTGCGGCGACAACTCCAGCACTAGACCCTATTAATGTGCCATTTCCACCAAAGTCAGCGCCTAATGCTAAAGCCCACCATAGAGGACTGATGTGGATATCTGCAAATGCTGAACCAATGCTCATATTTGCGTTTAGCGTTTGGATTAGCGGTATCATTGTCGCAGTAAATGGAATATTATCCACAAAGGCGCTTGCAATAGCAGCAAGCCATATTATCATGATAAATGTAAGCCAGGGATTTGCACCAGTTATGCTTATTGCTGCAGATGACAACAATTCGATCAACCCAGCATGCTCCGCAGTTCCAACAATAATGAACAGACCCGTGAAAAAGATCAGGGTAGTCCAATCTACGTCATGTAATACTTTTTCTGGATGAACTCTTGTTATAACTAGGAGAACTGCAGCGCCGCCTAATGCAATAACAGAAACTTCAAGATGAAGGGATCCATGAATTGCGAATATGGTAATTATACTAAACAGAACAATTAGAGACTTTTTTAGAATTGTTTTATCCTTCAGAAGAGCGTTTTCATCTTGTTGCAAAACTTGCTGCAAATTAGTCGCTGTGGCCTTGAGATCTTTACGAAAGAACATTTTAATTAGCAATAACGAAACACCAAATGTAACAGCTACAGCTGGTCCCATGTGAACTATGAAAGCATTGAAATCAATATTTGCAGCTGATCCAATCATTATGTTTGGGGGATCGCCGATCAAAGTGGCAGCACCACCAATATTTGAAGCAAGTGCCTGGGCAATAATAAATGGAATAGGCGAAAGCTTGAATATTCTAAACACAGAAACAGTCACAGGTACCATTAGCAGAATGGTAGTAACGTTATCGATAAACATAGAGACTACCGCCGTGAAAGTACATAAAATCAATAATAATTTCCACAAGTTACCGCCGCTCATTTTGCTAGCTTTTATACCCACCCATTGGAACACACCGGACTCAGCTAAAATGGCAACTATAATCATCATGCATAACAGAAGACCTATAGTATTGAAATCGATAGCGTCAATAATAAACTCAAAACTTTCTGTCGCAGTGATAGATCCTAGAATTAACGCTATAGCAACTATGATTATGGCTCCAAGAAGAGCAATAGAGGTGCGGTGAATTATTTCAAACGATAGTATTATGTAAACAGATACAAGTACAAAAGCAGACGTGGATAATGATAATGAAATATCTTTTCCTAACGCACTTGGAATAGTAAAAATCACTATAGCAAATACAGCAATAAGTAAAAGAGCTATCAAATTTTTTTTTGGTCTTTTTATCTTAGAAGAAATTTCCAAAGATTCCCATAAAGACATAGAGAGACTATTATAAAAAAATTCAAGGATCTACTATTACAGATAAGGAAACTCGTATATTTAGAATCATAAGTTAGTGAGATGTGATATAGTAACTAAAGAATCAAAAGGCTGCTCTGAACAAATATTATGCAAATAATGTGTTACTATAGATTGCAAGTGCTTTTCCGAAATAAATACGTAATTCATAGGCTGTGTTAACTTAGCAATAAAGCTTTAGCTGCGAAGATTCTCACATATTCTTTATAAGTATATTTGAACGCGAAAGAACATGTGAAGATGTAATGCTATATATATACATATATTTTCTTAGTTTAAGTTTCAGGAATTCGTCTACAGTAATCCAAAAATCTGAAGAAAAAGGAAGGAGCCATATTCTATATGGAAATGGGTTCAAAGGTGTTTAATGCAAAGCATCTTTACTTTTATAAAAGAGAATCAGTTTTTATAATTGATGAGACCATCGTAGTACAGATTGGTTCTGATGATTAAGCATGCTATGGATTGCTATAGAGAGCCAATCCATAAGCAAATTCTTGGAGTTTATATATCAAGACATAGGAATATAATAATTGCAGAATCATTTCTTAGCTCATTAATCAAACTTTGTGGTAAATATATTGTTATAGTAATAAGGGAAGAATATGATATGGTATCCTGGGGCATGTATCTCACTAGGGCTAAAACATATACTACATTCCTTATATGAAAAGAGCATGGTTTAAAGAACGATTAAACATCTAAAGCACAGAACTAAGGCATTTGATGATTTTACTATCCATGTATGAGAACTGGATTATGTAATCTGTGACATGTTTACAAATGGTTAATTCTTTTTGTTTTATGCATGATAACATTACGAAATCTTTTATCAAATTTACTAATTTAAGTAGGTAGGGCAGTTAAGTTAACATGACCAATACTATAGGACAATCCTTAAATATTTACTATAAATAATATTAAATTTGAATGGCTAGTTTAGACGGTTACGGAATAGCCGTTTTAGCTTTTTTGGCACTATCTTTGACCGTCGGAACTTTGACTTCGAGATTAGTCAAAAAGAGTAGTAAAAGATATATGATTGCTGGAAAAAGCTTGCCGCTCTTTTTTGTTGGGACTATGCTTGCTGCTCAATCAATTGATGGGAACTCATCGTTGGGAAATGTTTCTCTTGTTTACCAATTTGGTTTTTGGGCAGGAGCCGCAATTCCTATTGGCCTTGGTGTCTGTCTAATATTGACAGGTACTGTTTATGGAAAAAGATTAAACAAAATGGCGATGTTAACATTGCCAGACTTCTATTATAGGCGTTTTGGTAATGCATCTGAAGGAATATCAGGAATCCTGATGATGATAAGTTTTATTGTCCTCGTAGCAGGAAATTTTGCTGCTTCAGGATTTATTCTTTCCACAGTGTTAGAGATAGACTTTATTTGGGCGATGCTACTCGCAGCAATAATTGTCCTGATATATACATATGCTGGCGGATTGTTCTCGTCCGCGTATACAGATATCTTCCAGATTTATCTTGCTATAGGGGCCTTTTGGGCTGCTTTTATCTTTTTTGCAGGAGGATTTTCAGGAGTGCAGTTTGGTACTATTCTTGGAAATGCCCCTCCAGAGTATTTGGATTTATCAGGATTATTTGACATGGGAAATGGTGCATTAGTGAACTGGGCAGGAATACTGGCGCTAGGATTAGGAGATATCGTAGCTTTAGACTTCATGGAACGAGTGTTTGCAGCGAAGGATGGAAACACCGCAAGAAAGGGTGCGCTGATGGGTGCAGGCTTGACATTGTTCACAGTTGTTCCAACCAGCATGCTAGGTATTGTAGCCCTTTATTTCTTGCCTAATCTTGCTGATCCTTTCACGGCTTATCCCCAGCTGGCAATAAATCATTTACCGTTTCCAATTGGAGCGGCTTTACTGATGGGCGTCTTAGGAGCTTCCATGTCTACTGCAAATGGTGGGCTTCTTGCTATATCAAGTGTCATGTCACGCAATATAATACAAAGAGATATTCTGCGAAGGATGTTGAGAAGGCCTGGCTTAGATGATAGAAGATTGTTGTTAACGACTCGCATATTTACAATACCTATGATGATTGCAGCATTTATTTTAGGATATTTAATTCCTCAACCCGGAGTATATCTCATTTTGGCCTTTGATATTGTTTTTGCTGGGGCATGGGCTCCTCTAACGTTAGGGTTATTTTGGAGAAAGGCTAACGCACCTGCTGCAATTGCATCATTGATAGTTGGATCAGCCCTTCGACTGTTAATGTTTTTCATTACACCGGTAGAATATGCTGGTATTGATACAATGATTCCACCTGTAGTATCATTTGTACTCTTCATAGGCGTCGCCATTGCAACACAGAATAAATATCCAGGAAGACCTGGTATAGTAAATTATGTACCGCCAGAGGAAGATGTTATAAGCGGACAAGATCTGAAAGGTTATGTAGATCCACGCGAAACGAAATACCGATAATATTTCAACGATTAAATAATCATGCAAACACAAAATTATTGTGCCTAACAGTGGCTATTCTACTATCGGATTAAAACCTAGATATTTCTGGTCATTATATGTTGCTAACAATTAGATTGGATATTACGCCTTTTCTTCAGGACACATATCGCCCCTAAGAGAGCAGTACAATATAAAATACAGCAAGGCTAATAGATAAGATGACTTCTCTGTAGGTTTAGTAGCGTTATTAAAAATCGACCTTATACAACAAACCAGAAAGATAACTTGACAATTCTATTGCAGGATCAACAAAATTCCTGCTAATGAAAGAAAATTATTTTTACGAAACTAAATTTACTAACGCACTACCATAACAGGACATTTAGAATTTTTAACTATGCCATTAGCCACACTGCCACCAACTATTAAATACTTTTTAGAAGACACATCTCCACCTCCAACAACTATAACATCAATGTGATTTTTGTTAGCATACTCTGTTATAGCTTTTACCACGGATTTGTTCTCTGCGTATATTATTTCACTTTTTATATTTATTCCTTTTTTCTTGGCTTCTTCTTCTATTGGCCTTAGCATTTCTTCTGCCGAATTAGTCTTGGCTTTTTTAAATGCTTCAACTAGTTTCACATCTCCGTACTTTGCTCGTAGCCCTATTGCACCTCCTTGTTTTACATCTTCTACAACATGCATAACAACTACTTCTTTGGCTTTCTCTACTTCTGCAAGGTGTATTCCATAATTCGCTGCTTTTAATGATAGTGGTGTTCTATCTACTGGAACGAGTATTTTGTTAATAGAAGGTGCAGCTGTATCAATCTTGTTTTTATGATTGACATTCATGTCTCTTTATATTTATACAGGACTTTTAAAGTATTTATAAGGAATTAGAGTATATAATGAGATCTAGAGCAAAGAAAGTAAACTTACAATAGAAGAACTTCTTTCATTGTCAAGCTCGATATGCCATCTCAAGATTTGAATATCTGCTGGCTTCTCACTTTAGTACACAAAAAACCCTCCACTGCCTATACCATCTCTCACTTATTTTGTCAAAAGGATCTTAGTGTATTGTAACAAAATAATTAAACCTTGATTCCTGAATAATCGTTCGTTTAAAAAAATAAAGAGCCAAGTATTATTATAATGCCCTATATTTATTCTTAAGGTTGAATAACTCTTTTGAATGAGATCATTCATAGTGTAAATACTATTGACAGAAGAGGTAAATGTAGAAGCAGAGTGCAAAAATTGTAATCATGCTATTATCATGCATCAACCAAAATGTACTGCAACTTATCATGATTTCATTGATGGGCGTATTTGTGGATGTGAAAATCCTCACTACTATGGAGCACTTGTGTCAGATGAATATATGGGCTGGACAGAGTTTCATTGTAATAATTGTGGTAATCTAATCGGATTTTTAAATTCCATAGATGAAAATATCTACGAAATTATTGAAGATGAAGCCATCTTATGTCCTAATTGTATTACGATAAAAAAAATAAGAACAATAGAGTAATTATAATAATAAAACAATGTGGAAGTAGTAAAATAGTAAACACTTGAACTATAAGAGTACCAATAGCCAAAGTACTAACATAAATGGAAATCCTACTCTTAACCATCTGTTAAAGCTGAAACGATGACCAAATTTTTCACTCATGCCTGCGGCCACTACGTCTGCGCTTGATCAAATTAGGATACCAATATCCCAGATTTGCATCCAATGATAATGCTCATCATATGGATTGAAATGAATTATCCAAATGTCGCGATGAAGCTTAGATTGTCATTGACTATATGAATCAATAGAATCATAGTAGCAGTAATGCAATACTATCAACAAATGTACTTTTTTGTTAATGTATATC
>DASQYF010000204.1:0-6864 GCA_035639375.1 Nitrososphaeraceae archaeon | reverse complement strand
AACATAATTAGCATTAATAAAGCTGTCATATATCTACGCTTTGACTTTAATATTCTTATAATATGACAAATGTTGCCTACGTGTTTTTTCCTATTCTATCATCATACACACACAGATCTTTAGAACATAAGATCTCTTATGGCTGTTGTAAAAATATTCTTTCATAATTATTAGCAACAAGATAGTATAAGTTCTTTACCCTATCGAGTACCAAAAAAATGAAAAAAAGTAACCACTTTTGTAATCTTGATAAGATTTTATAGCCGTGTATGTGCTATTAAGGAAGAATCGTAATGACATGGGTCAGAGTAGGCCATCAGGAAGAAATCAAAGACAATCATGGAAAAGAGCTCACTATAAATGGCACAAGAATTGCCTTATTCTACGCAAATGGCAAATATTATGCAATCGAGGCGCTATGTCGTCATCAGGATGGTTCTTTAGCCCCAGGAAAAATTGATGGCGAAGTAGTAGAATGTCCATTACATTCTTGGCACTATAATATCAAGACTGGCGAATTACTAGACTATCTAGAAGGTGTAAAACTAACAACGTATAAAGTTAATATAAGTGATAATGGGATTTTTATAGATATCTAAAACGGTTTATGAGAAAAGCTTCCTGATAAATCAAGTATTTAGAATATTTATGATTATAGGTCTTGGAATTTGAAATTATACAATACACTTACTAGAACTGTTGAAGAGATTAGCACACAAAACAAAACTGTTAGAATCTATCTATGTGGAGTGACGGTCTACGATGACTCTCATATAGGCCATGCCAGAACAATAATTGTTTTTGATGTCCTACGCAGATACCTTGAATTTAAGGGATATGACATATACTTTATTCAAAATTTTACGGATGTAGATGATAAGATAATCTGTCGTGCTAAAAGAGAAGGAGTAACCGCAAAAGAAATAGCAACAAAATATATTAAAAATTATTTTACAGATTTCTCATCTCTGAATGTACGCCAAGCTAATCTCTTTCCATGTGCAACCGAGCATATAGAAGAAATGATACACCTTATTGAAGGGCTTATCAAAAAGAATTATGCATATATCTCGCGTAATGGTGTCTATTTTCGTGTAAAGTTCTTTTCGTCATATGGTAAATTATCAAAGAAAACTATCAAAGAATTGGAATCAGGGTCAAGAGTTGAAATAGATCAGTCAAAGCATGATCCACTTGATTTTGCTTTATGGAAATTTTCTTCGGACGAACCAGCATGGCATAGTCCATGGGGAAAAGGAAGGCCGGGATGGCACATAGAATGTTCTGCAATGGCTTTGAAATATTTTGAAAATCCTTTTGAGATACACGGAGGTGGAAGTGACCTTATTTTTCCACATCACGAGAACGAAATTGCTCAGTCAGAGGCCTTCTCTGATAAACTCTTCGCAAAACTATGGTTACATATCGGCATGGTTACTATTAATTCTGAAAAAATGTCAAAATCTGTTGGGAATATAATAACTGTCAGAGAAGGTCTTGATCGATGGGGAGCAAATTCTCTAAGGATTTTTTGTATTTCAGTGCAATATTCTAAACCACTTGATTTCTCAAATCAAATTCTTTTAGAATCCATACAGAGATGGCGCCAGATAGAAACCTGTGCGTATGAGCTACGATTTGCAGATGGATATGGAGGACAGCTCAGAGCCATAGAATTATTATCTCACGAGTCTATAGAAGAATTTACGGCTGCATTAGAAGATGATTTGAATACGTCAATGGCTCTTACAGTTTTTATGAAATTTGTTGCAGCTATAAACCGCTATGCAGCGGATGAAAATCTCACCTCTGATATGTCTCAGATAGCTCTAGGATCTTTCAACCAGTGCATGGAAATTCTAGGGCTTAGGGTACTAGAGCCTGCAAATAAGGAAAGAAAAGAAATTGAGGACCTTATTGTACTCCGAAATAAATTGAGAACTGAAAAAAAATTTCAAGAGTCTGATTTTATAAGGAGGCAATTGATTGATAACTATAATGTTGAACTGATGGATCATAAAAACAGAACACTATGGAAAAAGGTTGAAATTCCCGCAAGCATTTAAAAGTTATGTGAATAATCTCATAGGCAAGAGAAAAAGTGATTCGAAGATTTTGCAAATTATGATTCCTAAATGATTAATTAAGCATTGTTTTTCTTATAACCTACTGCTACTGGATACCTATAATCGATCTTAAATATAAAAACAAATTTATAATATCTTATATGAGTGTACTTATCTATTCATTCACTGCCATAACCCGATTCGATATAGTTTGTGTACTAACGACAATGATAGTTTAACATCTATGTATCCAGCTGGCTATCATCGTATACAGCCTTCTAAGACAATTGGCTGCTTTGCATTACTCATTTTCGATTTTCACAGGGCGATAGAAGATGCTGTAAAGGAAATCTTCAATATCCATAAATTAAAATGACTTTAAAAGAAATCAGGTTTTCTTATATAAACGCTACATGTATAGTGCCTATAAAGATAAAAATCGCATTAACTTTCGGAAATTGAATCAATTATTGGGGAAGAATAAGGTAGATCATTATCATTAATTAGGACCATTAAATCAAATTGGATAAAATTTGTTATAGATTAAATCGTAAATTTGTATGAACAACTGAATATATGATTATATGACTATAACCATTAAATTTATTAGATCATAAATCAAATTTTATGAAAAGAAGCAATCAATGTTGATTCATTTGCGTTTAAAGAAAAGTTGTATCTCCCATGTTAAATATTAACCATCATAAATTGGCGGAAATTACTTTTCTATGCTTAATTATATCACTATAGCACATCCCTATCCGTCAAGATACCTCATAGATTGACAAATATATAAGAAGATCTTAATATAATACAGAAGAATTCAAATATCCTTTTCATTTATGTAACTATATTGATAATGGAAGATCTAAAAGAAGCAGAAACAAAGAAGGAATGTGCATTATGCCAATGCTTACTGCCGGAAAATAGTGAATTGCATATTTGTAGTGAATGTATAAAGTCTGCAGACTGTTGTGTTGGCCTCGAAAAATTACATGACTAATTATTATTCTACTATTCTACCATTTTTAAAATATCAGTTACAGTTATTATGCCTATAACATCTCCTTTTTCGCTGACCAACACACATTTGGCGAATCGCACTAGAGGTACAAGAGCCTTTGCAGGCATTGATTCATCAACAACTGGTGGCGGAGGCTCCATTATTATCATGATCTTAATATTTCGTAGCTCCTTTTCATCTTTTTCTACCATGCTTTTTGCAAGGGCATCCTCACTCAATATTCCTACAACGCGAGAACCATCGAATACAGGTATCTGGCTAATTGAATTACTTCTCATTTTATTAATTACAGCATGAAGGGTTTCATGCTTTTGTGCAGAAATCAATTTACGACTGCATATATCACCAGCCTTCATTGATGATTGACCTTCTAAAGAACTTAAAATCTCAAATATCTTTCTAGCAGTTTCATAACTAGGTTTGCATCTACCTGATTCAATCTGATTAATCATGGAGGTACTGATACCCGCAAGTTGTGCCAATCTCCGTTGTGTTATACTTAACCTGTTTCTTGCTTGTTTAATATATTCAAGCTTAGGAAGCATTGTATATAGATTTATATTCATTGGATGCTGATTTATAATTTCGCATCTATACTTTTTTTGTTCTTTCTCTCAATGAAAGATATTTAATAATGTCTTGTCTTTTAAGATATTATCTAGGTCTATAGTATTAACAAGTGGCTTTGAAAATATCTTTGCGATACAATATTTGATAGCCTTATATACGTTAAATTTCAATTCCGTTGTTATTAGCTGCAATGAATTCAAATAGTAATCAGTCTAAATGGGACTCGGTTAAAAGGTATAAACTTACAAAAATGCTAAATGAACTATCTAATATATCAGGACATGGAACAGAGTTAGTTACTGTATATATTCCTCCACGACGTCCTATTTTTGATATTATATCTCAATTACGAAATGAGGCAGGAACTGCGTCGAACATAAAGTCTGATCTGACAAGAACACATGTACAAGATGCGTTAAATAGAACCATAGAACATCTTAAGCTATTCAAGGAACCGCCTGAAAATGGTCTTGTCATTTTCTGTGGCGCTATTCCGACGGGTAAAGGTTTTGGTACAGAAAAAATTGAACTCTATTCAGTTATTCCGCCCAAACCGGTTCAAATTAATCTTTATCGATGTGACGATCATTTTTGGATAGATCATCTGAAAGATATGATGAAAGATGATAAGGTAACAGGAATATTAGCTTTAGATACGCAGGAGGCCGGTCTTGGGATTCTAACTGGAGATAGATGGGAGGTCATAGATACTTTAACTTCTGGTGTCGCAGGAAAACACCGACAAGGAGGTCAGTCTGCCAGAAGATTTGAACGGCTTCGTGATAACGAATTAAATGAATTTTATCATAGAGTAGCAGACCACGCGCAAAAAGTCTTTGTTGACCAATTCAAAGTCGGAGGTATCATTGTAGGAGGACCTGGTCCAACGAAGGATAACTTTCTTAGAGAAGAATATCTTGATTATAGATTACAGAATAATGTTATTTCTACGCTCGATTCTTCATATTCTGGGAATGAAGGAGTCAGAGAACTCATTGACAAAATTCAGGAACAAGGAGTAATGACAGAATATCGTCTGATGCAAGAAAAAAAAATGTTAAAAAAGTTCATGAGTGAGGTATACTCGGGAAAAGGTCTTGGCATATATGGGATCTTTGATGTGATAAAGGCGTTGAAAAGTGGTATCGCTGAGGTTGTCATCGTTGCCGATGACATTGGCTATTTAAAAATTGATGTGAAATGTAGAAGATGTAATAACATTCAAGAGCAATTTATTGATAGATCTAGATTGATTTCAGCAAGGCAGGAGATATTATCAAAACCTTGTCCTTCTTGTGGAGCAGTTGACTATGAAACAGTTGAAAAAGATATTGTCGACTATTTAGAGGAGATGACTATAATGACGGGTAGTAAGCTAGAAGTCATATCCGGTAGAACAGAAGAGGGTGCACAGCTGGCCAGCTTAGGAAAAATCGGCGCGCTATTGAGGTTCAGGCCATCATCTGCTTGACAAGATTATTTAGTTTAAAAGCATCTTCAGATCCTGGCCGTTTCAGAGGTGAATATAGCATGATTCTTATCGTATATTCAAACCAGTTTATATTTGCAATAATATCAAGTTGTAAAAATTAATTTATAGTGCATAATAATAATATCTTTTTTAACAATATTTCCAATATGATCTATATGGAGATAGAGCGGCAACAACGACAGATTCGTAGAGTCATGATAGTAGAGGATGAACACGATATACTTGAGTTGTACAAGGATTATCTGAAGACAAAGGGGCATTCCATAATTGCAAGTTCAACAACTGCTGATGACGCATTAGTAGATTTTGAAAAATACAGACCAGATCTGGTAATCATAGACTATAAACTGCCAGGACTAAAGAATGGTCTTCAGGCTGCAAGAGAAATATTTGCCAAATTTCCATCCGCCAGAATACTGATAATAACTGCTTATGAAAATATAAAAGAAGAATTGAATAATGATGGCTTTTTCCGAGATAAAAAAGTCGAGATAATAATAAAACCTGTTAGACTTGCTAGGCTTGCTGATATGATTCTAGATCTTTAAATAGTAACTAACTTACTAGCATTGATGATTTTAAAAAGATATTAGTCCCATCATATGCATAAAGACAAAGAAAGATGGATTTGGACGTATTCTCCTTGTAGTTTAGATATATAACATAAAAAAATTGTTCATTAAACTCAAATGCCCGTTATATGAGATTGAGAATTTAAGTTTCTAGCATATGTGTTAATTGAGTTAGATCTATCTTTTATTATTGCAATTCTATTAATAATGCAGAAGATGTATGTTGTAAAAAGACTTGGAAAAAATGGAAGTTGGAATATTATTACTCTAATTGATAAGAATGGATCATTTAGAGGAGAAGCACGATTTGAATCGGAGAAAGAGGCGATCGAGTATCTTAGGGAATATAAGAAAAAGATGAAAAGTCCTCAAGAACTCAAGGTATTTTCAGAGCCATAAAGGAAGCAGCATAAATCAAGACAATATATGCCTCTTTTTTAATCTTTTTTGATTAGATATTTTGGAATATTTACCATGAGAAACGTGTTCTACTAATTGTATTTCTTTTGACTAGACAACTCAACCAGTTGATTTGCAAACCTAGAATGAGAGACTATACCTTATAGATCTTGATTTAGCAGCTTTTTTTCCTTGATCAGACTCTATATTTGGTTGCGAGCTATAAGTTAGTAAGATAGATTAAATTCAAAGCAAGTCAAAAGTAATTTAATAAGCAGCGGTACAGAAATTATTGTTCTATATAATTAGGCTATGGTATCATATTTATTTTTCTTCTAGTTCAGAGTCATCAGGCTCAGTAGTGCCCTCTCGATCCGGTAGCGTTGTTACTACGGATGGCATTTGTTCTTCTCCTACCAAAGCATCATCATATCCATTTCCTCCTTCCTCTGATGCTAGATCTTGTGCAAAATGTGATATCAGTTGCGATACGATACCGTTTGGATCTTTATTAACTTCAGAGGCTATCTGGCTGATTTGATTGTTACTATCTGCTTTGCTGGATGTTTTGGCTGTGTGTTCGGCCAACTGTACAATTACTTGCTCTACAAGCGTTGAATTGCTATTAGGATTTGCGGCCGCAACTTGTTGTCCAATCTGATTAATCATTTTGTTCATATCAATAGTTTGGTTCTGCTCGAGATTTGGTTGGGATTGCTGCTGTTTAGATTCCTGCTGCTG
>DASQYF010000203.1:0-4148 GCA_035639375.1 Nitrososphaeraceae archaeon | reverse complement strand
AGTACTACTCGTAGAAGGAAAACAAAACGATCATTGAAATAACATTCAATGTTGTGACAATCTGATTCTTTGTCTCATATAAGAATTTTTTGTATTTGTAGAATAAGCTAAATAAAGGTTTAATTATATTAAAACCATTTAAATAATGAGTTTTTATCAATGTATATGGCTACTGCTGGCTTCTTAGTATTTTATCGTTTTAAAGCAATGAATGAAGAAGAGACAAAGAGAGCTAAAGATGAATGGAATGGATTGAAGAATAGCTTACCTTCTGGTATTGAGCTTTTAGGAGAATATGTCCGTGCATAGGGTACCGAATATAATGGTTTTTTGTTATTTGAAGCTGAAACTGCCGATATATTTTTTGATTGGTGGTCAAAGTTTAAGGATACTATCCGATGGTATGTAGAAGAGACATATACAATAATAGCAAGAAGAAAATGATGTATTTTTAGGCATATTGGTTATAGTATGCAAAAAATAGTGCATGGCCTTAATTTTGTCATATGAAAAAATTGTCTAAAGATAATAAATATATATAATAATTGTATCATTAACAAGTTTATTTACCGTTATCTATGATCCCTTTTTTATGATATGTTATGTTACGCCGAGGAATCTCATAAGATCTTCAACTGTTCAATTTTAAGCCGTTCTTAAATAGCTAAAGAAGATGATGAAAATTATATATGCTTTAAAAATTATAATTAAACGCTTCTTCTGAGACGTTCTTGATGTTTTCTTTCAAATAAATAATACCCTGTTTACGTCTATCCAAAAAAATTTGTAAGGATTAGTAGTAGTTGTTATTATTATTTTTTTGTTCCTATCTAAGGAAACTGGTTCGTAACCGATGAAGATATTGATTCACATTTGCCATTTACACATCTAATTTCTATATCTGTCCCGCAATTATTGTTATTACAAACACTATTTGTACAGACGCCATTTATACATACTGAAGACTCGCTCTGACCCTGTGCTTGGTTTTGTGGATTTGGAGCAATTTGTGCGTTGGCCAGGTGATTTTGATACACTGTCGCTATCATCAATATAGATAAGCCTAAGATAGCGAATAACAGAATGGCTGGATTCTTCTTCATGTAGCTATTGAGCGTCTACTTGATTAAGAACTTTCCTCTTTATAGTAACTATGATAAAGATTACTATATTTTAGATATTTCTATACATAATATTTATCTGTCGAGTAAATTCAGTATTATTTTTCTTAATGATAATACACCATCGATACAGATACTCAAAAGAAGATATATGAACAACTCAACAGTAGTAATGGTTGCAGTACTAGCAGCAGTAGCAATGCTCTCAGCAGCAGTAGTAGTCGTAGTACCAATACAACAAGCAAGTGCCCAAGATTCAAGCTTTAGTTTCAAACAAAAACAAAAGAACGCATGTAGTGGTTTTTCCGGCCGTAGTAACACAGGTACAATAACATTCGGTTAGAAGCTAGGAAACCGATAGTTGTTACTACCACAATCAATTTTTTCGTTTCGCCTAAAGTAAGAGAACATTTTAATCTAATAGAGCGATCGTAATAGTGAGTTATAATAGATAGAGATATTGAATATGAATCTGGCGCTATATCGCTTAATCAGCAATATCGACTTTAGTATTATGATAAGTCTAATTCTTCTTTTTCCATACATGCCACTATGCTCTAATGCGCTTGCGAATGAGAAAGAAGATGATGGTGGTAAGGACAATTATAATGTGAGGTTAGACCAAGAAGAATAAGCAGCCACACCATATCTATAGAATCCCAGGATTCATAGGTTAGATGTATTAGTTATATGCATAGAAGTCTTCTTTTGTTTTTGCTGCTTAGGTTTTTTTCTCAATTCGTTCACCTACACTCTGAATTATGAGACAAACTAACTTGAATTATTCGAGAAAAATAGTAAATGCTAATGCCCGTTTGCACTAAGATTATAACAGACATATTATATGTATCATTGAATTATTTTCAAATATGATGATGAAATCCAAAACAGAATATCTTACATTTAACACTCCTACAAGCCATGCATTCGTTAACATCACTTCAAATGTAAGAAAAATAGTTGAACAAAGTGGAATAAAGGAAGGACTTTGTTTAGTAAATGCGATGCATATTACAGCTAGTGTTTTTATTAATGATAATGAAAGTGGACTGCATCAAGATTTTGACAAATGGCTAGAAGAGTTGGCGCCACATGCCCCTGCTGCTCAATATAAACACAATGAAACGGGAGAAGATAATGCAGATGCCCACTTAAAGCGCCAAATAATGGGAAGAGAAGTTATAGTTGCTATCACAAATGGAAAATTAGACTTTGGCCCAGGGGAGCAGATATTTTATGGCGAGTTTGATGGTCGTAGAAAAAAAAGAGTATTAGTAAAGGTGATTGGTGGCGGCGACGAATAATACATTTGGGACAGAATTTAAAACAGAGGATAGGATTTCTATGGTTCTGCAATGCGGAAGAGATCGACCCACATTTGCAATACAGCTTATATAAGTATGTTCAAATATTGAATAGAGGCTGGTGTAACAAATGTTCTAATAAAGAATATATTGCTTATCAAGCGGGGTGCATTTACCGGTTTACTCATTATTGGTTGAATATGTATTGTGTTCCAGTTTGTAGTTTTTGTTGCTGTTGTGGTAATAGCGATGATCGTGCTTTGGATTGTAGTTATTGTTGCTCTGCTTAGGATTGTGGGTGACACTGAGCATATTTTGCAGTCGTATTTGTTATAACAGGGTGGTTATTGCTGAAACATTGACTAATCCTCTTCTCTTACTCCTAATCCTCCTCAATCTGTTGTATAGTTATATAATGAGATATATATTCTGCCATCTAAATAAATAGGCGAGATAGTAGCCTTAGGATTTTCGAGTACGGAAACCAAAAATATAGTAATTCTTAGAATTGGAATAGTATTAATGGTACAAATATTAGCTTATATCCTAACTAATGAGTTTACATATCATTATAATGAATGATGTATATATGCTGACTAGGAAATGAAAACAAATTCTTATGCAATAGTAGTGGTGTTTACAATACTTATAGGATTGATTATTATGCCAGCAATACCTGGATTAAGAAAGACATATGGTCAAACTAATGGAATAAGTGTTATTCCCAATGCCGAATCTGTCTTTAAATCACAATCAATGAAATTCACTAGCTCGTTAGCAGCGCATGCTATAATAATGGTGCTTATACCAAATGAAGCACATGAGAGCTTGAAAGATGAAAGTCATAAACTGATTACAGATCATAATCCTTACTTTATTCCTACTAATCTAGTGATACCCCAAGGAACTGCTATATCGTTTATTAACGCTGATGCTCCATGGGATACACCCAACCCCCATACTATTAACATCAAAGACAATCACGGAGAGCTTGTTTATTCTACTGAAGTTTTGCAGTATACAAACAGTTCAAAACCAAAAATCTTGGATGTTGGAAAATATACTATGATAGATACAAAGAATAGATTTATGAAAGGAACTATAACAGTAACAATACGTCAAAACTCTATCAACATCAGTAGTAGTAGTGGTAGTAGCAATAGCAGTAATAGTAGCCTCATATTGGGCGGATTTTACACACCAACTAATCAGGTGGAAAATAAGAAAGATAATGATGGAGGTCTTCACCCTGGTTGGCTAAGTTATTATAAAGAACAGTTTCCAAAAAATGGACTTCGCATTTTAAGTGAATATAATTTCAGTTATAGTACTTGCAACTACTGTCCATACGGATACTGGCCTGATAATAAAACAGGGAATCATACATTGATAATTTATAGTAGCGATGAACCCTTTTCAGTTGCATCTAACAAATTAGAGAAAATGATAAAAGATAATGTATACATATAATAGTATATATTATAATATTCTTCTTTCCAAATTATTTTTTATATTCGTTATCAAAGTGTCTTTATGACAAAACAAATCTTATCTCCTTTCTCTTCGTGTTTGTTCATGTCTTTGTCAATAATGAGTGCACATCCGTCTGTTTTATCTATTGACTCTACTATATGTCAGTATCTACAACATTAATGACTTGGTCTGTGCTTATATCTCTTTTTGCTTTTTATCTATTTATAAACTTTTAAAACTGTTGATTATT
>DASQYF010000202.1:0-5614 GCA_035639375.1 Nitrososphaeraceae archaeon | reverse complement strand
TAACTAATAAATTCAACTTCTTTTATTATGAATTATAAGGAATTAAGAATATAGAAATTTAATTCTGACATTTATATTTGACTCATAAATATGGATATAACAAACCACGGTCGTTAGGATTGTAATGGAAATGATTCTCGTACTGCAATTAACATCATTAAATTACATAAAAAAAATTGTTTAACTATATATTCTAGTAATTATTATCAAACAATAATAAAGAGAATATGGAACAAAAACAAAGACCTCTTGGTGTTACAATAATAGCAATATTGACGATAATTGGCGGAATAGCATTGCTTAGTATTGGAGCAGTTCTTTTTGTGATTGGAATCGGCGTCGTACTTGTGGTATTAGGTATAGCATATCTTGTTATGGCTTATGGTTTATGGAAAGGTAAGAGATGGGCCTGGACTATAACTTTGATAATATCAGTGATAAGCATTATAGTCGGTATCGCTTCAATTGCTACTGGTAATTTTGGAGCAATAATTCATATAATTATAAATGCTGTAGTTATCTATTACTTATACAGACCAAATGTTAAAGCGTATTTTGGTAAAGTACCATCACCGGCAATAAAATAGGAAAGCTGTCATTATTGGATAGGTATGTAATGCAAACTTGATGCTACAGTGACTGATGAGGCTAATAAGGTTTGTATACCCTAACAGGAACGAAAAGAAGCAAATGGAAATAGTTCCACTGTATTTTTGCGATTTCAGCATACGTTTTGTTCTGGTTAAAATATAGATCTATTACACGCTTCTTCCTTTCTTCTGATATTTGTTGCAAATATCTATCTTATATTATACATAATTGATACTTAAAAAGGGAACGATTCATGATACCATTTGCTTTCATCTATGATACTAAAATATTGTCCCACTATCATCTACTTTCTTCTATATAATATTCTTCATAAAGTACTAAGTTTCAGCACCTTTAAGATTTTACTAATTAGCATTCAATGTTGGTGTTGAGAAACAGCAGATAAAAGTGATATTAGCATTCAAATCAGAAACATTTGATCTATATGAAGGAGATAAAAGACCTTAAAGAAGTATGTTTGTCCATCTGTTTTCGGATCAGAGGTAAATACATAGAGTAAGCCATCATCAGCACCAGTTTCCATATCTGCTATTGAGAAATTGTACTAGAGCTGTTTGAATATATGAACAGCCAAAATTTCTCAAGAGAGTCCAAATGCAACTATAGACCCTTGTATAGCTTCTTTCTTGGGCAAACCCTGAATTTTACCGGTTGGTATGAAAAGCATTCCATCTCCTATCGACGGCCCAACTGGTGCTATTTCTGCATTTACATCAAATTCCCATAGTTTTGTTCCTGTTTCTTTATCCAATGCCAAAATGACTCCTGATTTTAATTTTTTTGCAAATGGAATATAACCAGCAAAGACTATATCATAAGTGACTAATGGTGAGACCCTTGGTGGAAATTCTGTCTGGTATTGCCACTTAATTTCCCCTGTCCTTAAATCTAATGCCATTATAGTTCCATTCACTAATCCTTGCTCAATACTGTTAGGAACTGCCTCTCTATGACCACTTATTCCATCTGTGAAAAAGTTTAATCCTCTATTTGTAGCTGAAACGTAAAGAGTATCATTATCTACTGCGTGATAATTATACACACCATAGGACCATACCATACCACTACCGTTGGGCAAAGGAATTACATCTGTCCGATATTGCTTTCCCAGAGTTTTCCACCAAATCTCTTCTCCTGTCAATGCATCCATTGCGATTAGATTTCCCATCTTGTCATGACCTATGACTATTTTCTTTTGTGTACCATTATCTAATGTAACTTTAGTAATGCTACTTCCCCAGGAAGTATCCCAATCATGAGTATCTGGAACTTGAACATCTAAAACAGTACCATGTGCTATAAATGGAGTAGCCCATACAATTTTTCCATTAGTGATGTTTACTGCTATCATATGATTTGAGTATAAATTTGGTGTTTGTCTTGTAGTTGCATTAAAGTTTGGTGATGCACTTCCAAGTGGTATGTATATAATTCCGGTGTCTGGATCCAGTGAACCACCAGACCAAGCTGTTGCTCCACCATTTGGAGGAGTCTTTCCTGGTTCAACCCACTCTCCTGTTGTAGTTTGCAAATTCCATATTATTTTACCATTAGTACTATTGAGTGCTGTAATATTCCCTTTTACTAATCCTAGACCTGGAGGAAGACCGCTGCCTCCTGAACCTGCTATTACATAACCTTTCCATACAATGGGAGCAGCATCAATGCTATAGCCTACTTTAGGATCACCTAAGACTTCTGATCGCCATATTATCCTACCGTCTGTAGCATTAAGCGATACAATAGTAGCATTAGTTGCTGTGCTTGCAAATATCATTCCAGAATCATACGCCAAACCCATTGTTGGTCCACCACCTGTACTCATCTTCCATATCATATGTCCAGTTTTAGTGTCAAAAGCAAAAACATTGCCTACATAATCTTGTACATAACCTTTGTTGTCTATGATTATTGGTGGATCTTGTATTTCAAAATCATTAGGCAGTCTCCATTTAAGCTGCAAGGTGCCCACATTATCCTTTCCAATTATTGTTTGATTACTACTTCTGGTACCGTATAAATCATGATTGATCGAAATCCAGTTATTGTTATTTCTTACCTCCATGCCAACAACATCCGCAGCATTTACGTTTAATAAGGCTGAATCTTCTTGCACAGCAAAAATAGTATCAAAATATCCAAGTGAAACCAAGACAATGAATGTTAATATAAATAGTAAACAAATTCTGTTTAACATTAATTATTTTATTCCAATACAGCATACTTCTTAAATATGCTTTGTGAAACTAATTCTAAATGTCTTTTGGCCTTGTCAGCAATAAAAGAGAGAAAGAACCGCTTTTTAATACACATCTAATTGATGTCGGCGACTTGGATGAAATTAATAAAATAACTGAAATGCTAAATCCAGATGAAAGAGTATTACTTGTTGCAAGACAATCAAGGCTAAAACCGGGAGGTTCACATTTCACGCCAAATATCATCTATGCGACAGACAGAAGAATAATTATTAGAGATCCATATATGCTTGGAATAAAAGAAAATGTAATAGATATTCCATATGATATAATTACAAGCATAAAACTGGAAAAAGGATTACTCTCATCTACAATTAGATTCAAGCCCCAGCATTAATGAGCTCAACTAGGTTAGGAATGATGGGTAGTATAGTTGATGAAGAAGATGATCAAGGAGGTGTCCTATCCTAGACATAGATAATTTAGGAGCGGTGCTAGCATTACAATCGCCTCTGTGTATTGACTCGTCAGTTTGTTTATTTCATACTGACAAATCATTTTAGCCATATACCACTCTACATAAGTCCTTGAAATTGGCTATTGTAGACATATTTTTCATAAGGTTATTCCTATGCGAAGCAAATAAGATATCGACATCAGGAGGAAAATTACAACACTTACATTTCTTGTTACTGTAACACATGGATTTAGCATTACAAATCTGGATGCGTCAAGATTTATCAGAATACTCATATGAGAGATTATTTTGCGAGTTTAGTTGATTCATATTTTTAATAATCTAAGAAGAAAATTATAGTGAAAAACTACACAAGATAATAATAACTGTTTTCTCAATATTCATATATTACATGTCATCACCAAATGATGCAACCGCAAAAACTTCAATTGCACAAATGACTCCTGAACAAACTGCAAATTCTATAAAGAATATTGCCAAAACTATTCGTGAAGCTTCAGCTAGAATGAGGGAAACAGTACGAACCTTACGTCAAAGCGGCGCAATTGACGAAATTACAGAAGCAGTTCATGAAGCTACCTTAGCAGCACGTGATACTGCAAAGGAGATAAGTGATACTACAAAAGATTTGAAAGAACGTGGAGTTATCAAAGAAACAGCTAGTGCTGTAGAAGAAACAACTATGATAGCACATAAAACGGTACAGTCAGTCAGAGATGCGGCTAGGGAGGCAGCGGAAACAGCTCCTCAGACAGTAGATACTGTAAAGAAAGGAGCTGAACAAGTAAGAAAGAAAGCAAGGAAGAGGACAACAGAAGAACAAGAAGCATTAACTACTGAAGCTGTATAATAATAATGATGGTTGAACTAGCAACTCAATAAAAAGCCTTTAGAGTTGTCAATATTCTTTCTGCACTTGTATTATCAAAAAAGATCTTATCAGTTTAGAGGATAAGGACTTTTTTTATAATAATATTGCAAAATACCTTTAATTTAGTTCATTATATCAGTTTGGTTCGGATATTTAAGCAAACAAATGTTCATGTTAAATGGCGCGCTTATTCTGATTGCAACCTAGTTTCTTGCAGCGCTGCTTTTATTAATCATATTTGCTGAACTTTTTATTGTTTTCTCTTCTTTTAGCTGTAGATTGTGTTACTATTTGACAGAACAATTATCAAGTATTCTAACTAGTCAGACAAGCATCATCAGATGAATCTCTTATTGAAGAAGTAATTGGCTATGAGTATACAGATAGTAGGTCACGGTGTATTAATGCAGGAATTCTTATAAACATGGGTAATTTTTAGTATTTTTAGTATAAACTGCAAAAATGCAGAAAAAAAGTCTGAATTCACCAAACGAAACACGGACCTTCGATAAAGGAAAACTCGATCTTACAAAAATTGGTGATACTAGTATAGGCAGAATATATCTTGAACCAGGATGGAGCTGGGAAAAATTTATGAAGCCTATTACTAAAACCCAAAGCTGCGAGGCTTCTCATACACAGTATGTCGTATCAGGAAGAGTGAGAGTCAAGATGAATGATGGAAGCAAAGAAGAATACAGACCTGGAGACGTTTTATATTTCAACCAGGGCACAATACATGGGTAGTTGGCAGTGAACCCTATACCGGAATAGAAATCGCAACCATGGATAACTATGCGAAGAAGTAATTAAGAAAGTGAAACAAAAATAATAAGCAAGTTAAAGCATTCAGTAGAAGTTCTCTTATCTCGTAATGAGCATATTCTTCAGTTAACGATCTCCATCCATTTTCTTGGTTAATTCTTTTCATTGTACAATTAGGTAGAAGATCACAATTAAATATCACAAAAGTAACCGATTCCATATTTACCTCATATAATAGACTAAAAGATTAGAATATCAGTCTCTTTTGTGGCTAAATTAACTTAAGCAACTAAAAACGGTAGGGCAATAGTTGTAAACGATACGATGGCAGCTACATAATGAACGAAACCACTATTGAAGAAACGGGATCGTCTGATTTGAATGCAATTCCTTTTGGAAATACAAGTTCATTGATGGGGTAGTTATTTTGGAGTTATCATTTGTTACACTCTCTGTTTTAGTATTATGGAAAGGATATAGTAAAGCACTTTGTGCTTGTATTCCATTAGCTCTTTTAGTAGTTACTGGAAATATTCTTGTACGGCACAAATGTTCATCCCATGATGAAGTTTTCCAAACTAGTAAATGCAATTGTGCTGATTGTAGGTGGATATGTATTGCAAATAGCTTTAATATGCAGTAGCTTAAGGTCCATATTGAATATAAGATCAAAGAGACTAACTGCAACAC
>DASQYF010000201.1:0-5278 GCA_035639375.1 Nitrososphaeraceae archaeon | reverse complement strand
GGTCTAGGAAAAGGTGTAATTACATCTTCTATAGCTAAATTGCTGCAATTAGCTGGTTTGAAAATTTCTTGCGTAAAGATCGATCCTTATTTAAACTATGACGCAGGAACAATGAATCCTATCGCTCACGGAGAAGTTTTCGTAACGGAGGACGGTGGGGAATGTGATATGGACATTGGAAATTACGAACGTTTTCTTAATATTGCTGTTACTAAGGATCATAATATTACAACTGGAAGAGTGTATCTTGACGTTATTCATTGTGAGAGAGAAGGAAAATATCTTGGTCAGTGCGTTCAGATCATTCCACATATTACAGACGCTATCAAAAATCAGTTACGAAAGGTTGCTTCTAATGAATGTCTAGATGTCATGGTTGTAGAATGTGGAGGTACTGTAGGCGATATCGAAAGCCTTCCATTCCTAGAGGCCCTAAGGCAAATGGAACTTGAGGATGGAATCTCTAATACTTTATTTATCCATGTTACACTCGCGCCAAAATTGGATGTAGTGGGCGAGCAAAAAACTAAACCCACTCAACACAGTGTTCAGGAATTGCGAAGAATCGGCATCCAGCCTGATATTCTGGCTGTTAGATGCAAAACCCCACTTACTCTAGAGGCGAGGCGTAAAATTTCACTCTTCGCGAGTATCAGAGAAGAGTCTGTTATTTCTAGTCATGATGCACCTTCTATTTATAAAATTCCAGAAGTTCTAGAGAGCCAAGGAATTGTCAAGGTGATCGCTGATAAACTTTTGTTTAGGAATTGTACTCCAAGATGGGGCAATTGGAAAACAATTACAAAGTCCTTTCATCAATATAACGGATCAGTCAATATTGCAATAGTCGGAAAATATGTCAGTCTACCGGACAGCTATGTCAGCATATATCATGCATTATTACATGCAGGAGCAAATATTGGAAGAAAGATCGAAGTTGAATGGATTGAATCAGAAAGATTAGAAGACGACGTAGAAAAAAGACTCGATTATCTAAAAAAGTTTGATGGAATATTGATTCCCGGCGGCTTTGGGAAGCGTGGAAGCGAAGGAATAATAAACGCGGCAAATTTTGCTCGGATAGAAAACATACCATATTTAGGAATATGTTTTGGTTTTCAGTTAGCGATAGTGGCGTTTGCACGGAATGTCTGTAGATTAGATAATGCTGCTTCTACAGAACTTTGTCTCCACACAAAAGATCCAGTAGTACAATTTATGCCCGAACAAAAAACACTTCAAGATATGGGTGGAACGATGCGGCTTGGTAGACATAATATTGAAATTATATCTCATACTAAGGCTGCGAAAATATATGGGAAAAGCATAATACAAAGAAGGCACAGACACAGATTCGAATTTAATCAGGCTTACCGCCGCATTGTTGAAAAAAATGGTATGGTTTTATCAGGCTTCTCAGATAATGGCAGACGAACAGAAATTTTGGAGCTTCCACATTGCAAGTTCTATTTTGCAATCCAATATCATGGTGAATTTGACAGCAGACCTGGGAAGCCTGAACAAGCTTTTGAAACATTCATTAAAGCCTGTACACATACTAAATTCTAAGTTCATAAATTTTCTGTCTTGCGTCACGTAAAGATGTCTTCTTCTTAACATAGCCAAGATTAAGCAAATGGCTGAGTGAGAGCCTTATAGTTCGCTCTGGAAGCATCGTTCTTGTGGAAAGGTCTTTTTGACTCAGTGCACCTTCATATTCTAAAGTTTTTAAAATCAGTTTTGCACTGGGAGGCATGCTTAATAGATCTTCGGCTAGTTTAACCTTCTTAGCCATAAGCGATGTAGCAGAAGAGTGTCCCATCAACCTGATAAGCCTGGCTGGAAATTCATGTTTATAGCATTCCAATATTTTTCTTATTCTTAACCTAGAACCGCCATCCAGTACAACTTCGCAATGATATCTACTCATAATATCAGCAATCTCTAATGTTGTGTCATTAGGAATCACCATAGGACGGCGAGTATTATCTACTGAATTTACCGATACTACTATAAACACCTGAGATCGTTGTAAAACCATCGGGCCTCCTGCCGACATTGAATATGCAGTCGATCCTGTAGGAGTAGACACTATAACACCGTCACTATTGTCATGCCATATGTCTTTCCCATCTATTTTAAGCACGTGTTCCATTAAAACTGCACTCTTACTTGGAAAAATAGCAACATCATTGAGAACAGGTTCAACCTCTTTACCATCAACTTTAACTGCTAGACGAAATACCTCATCTACTTCATAATCACTTTTCTTTAATCTTGAAGTTGCAATTTCTAAATCTCTGACATCTATTTGGGCTAGGAATCCAGTAGAGTCGGATTCATAAATCCCTAAAACTGGAGCAGAATCTGATTCAACTTTGTGGAAGTAATCAAGAATACTTCTATCTCCTCCTGCCAATAAAACAAGGTCCACTTCGCTAGCGAGTTTATAATCTTCATTTTTCATTACTTGCGTCTCTACGTTCAGTGAATCAAGAGTCTTTTTCATTTGATATAGCATTCCTCCATCTCTAGAATCAGCTCCAGCCAGTGCTACTTTCATGCTCTATATAGATATAAAATTATTAATTATTTCAATTTAAAGGTACAAGTATAGTGCCCTTTTTTATATTAAATTTCCTGAAATGATATCGTATTATAATAATAGGATGCATTCTGTTCGATTTTTGATTTTGGTGGTACCTTCTCTAAACCCGCTAGATTGGCTTCTAACGCAGCTTGTACGGCACCCGCTCCGAAACAAATTGCCCACAGTGGATCTTTTTCTTTCAAATAGGCACAACAAAATGCAGAGGTTAAAATATCTCCAACACCAGTAGAATGAGGCGTAACTACATCTGGGAGCTTTATGGAATAATACATTTTATTGTATAATAAACGTATAATTCGATATTCTGTAGATATGACAAACTTTATGCCTTTTCTAATTTGTAGAAATTGCATCCCCTCAATTCCCTTACGACCACCAGTCAGAGCAGAGAGCTCTTCAGGGTCTACTTTTATTGCTGATATTCCAGATACATCCAGTTTTAAGTCATTGAGAAAAGATACTCTTCCATCTGGATCTAGTGTACGGATATAACCTTGTGGATCAAGCATAACGAACTCAAGGTTATCCTTGTCTTTTACTATTTCATGAAGTACCGTAAAAGGAACTTCGTCCATTATAGGGCTTACTATCCAGCAATTGGTTTCGATTCTCTGAATATCTTCGATTGTTATTGGTGAACATTTTGACACCAAGAATAGTTCTCTACTATCTTTTTTAAGAATAATTCGAAATCTTGTAGTAGGATTATCGGTGAAAAGAATATCGTCGATGTCTATTCCCTTGTTACGCAACATCAGTCTATAATCCTGAGAAAAATCCTTACCTACTTTTGTTGCGAGTTTTACCTTAAGATTAAATTTCCTTGCTGTTGTACTGCAGTAGCACGCAGGACCACCTAGGCTTTCAGTAATCGTTCCTTGAATGTCTTGAATTGTATCTAATGCTATGTGAGACGCTACTGCTATATTCATGTGTGATTATTGAAACAAATCTGTTTTAACGATTTACATTGAGTTCGATTCAACAGGTAAAAAGTACCTAAATATTCTGTGTCTATCAGTTGTTATAACCCTCATTTTTCAAGTCTGCTAACCTATTAATGAACTTATTATTATATGGATTTTAATTAGGTAGGATTATCTCAAGTTAGCTGCTATATGTCTATATGAAGAAGAAAAAAGGCCAGAGGCACCCATTATTCATTAAAAACCACTAGAGATAATATAAGATATACGGGTATGATCATATGAAATTTATCGCGAGTAAAACCTTTTAAATTTTCAGAAGTTAGAACGGTGCGGTATATGTTTTGGATAATTATCATAAGATTTAAAGGATAGGCAAAGGCTTTATCTCTCGGATGCCAAAGAAGAGAACTAGCAGGGGACGTACTAAAGGTGGGAAAGGCAGTTCTGGTACTGTACATTGTAGCCAATGTGGTGCAATGGTTCCTCGTGACAAAGCAAAGAAAGTCACGGGACGGATCACTCTTGTAGAACCAACTCTGGCCAAAGAACTTAAGGCACAAGGAGCATACATAGCACCATCTACAGATGTGAAGTTTTATTGTGTCTCGTGTGCTGTGCACAGGGGTATAGTAAAAGTTAGATCTGAATTAGATAGACGGACGGCTGGGAGACTTAGATAAATTTACAAATTCTTGTATGTAGCGGTGATCCTTTGGATTATGGTTATACCTGCAATTATAGACACTATAGTCACTGCCCACTCTGTAGCACCACGAATTGGTATCATTCCTATTATTGCTAGGATTAGCAGCCTTTCTGCTCTTTCTCCTATACCTATCCCCTTTAGGTCTACTCCCAATGATTCGGCTCTAGCTCTAGTATAGCTTACAAGGAGCGATAAGGACAATGCAATCATGCATAATATTGGTTCAGCAAGATTCCCTATCGTCAAGCCCAGGAATATAGTTACTTCTGCCATTTTATCGAATAAAGAATCGAAAAAAGATCCTTTTTTGGATATGCGTTTTGTTATTCTAGCAACCGCACCGTCAATAATGTCGAAAAATCCAGAGATTAATAACATAAAGCCGCCGAGAATTGTCGCGTAATACCATATTAGCCCTATAGACGGCGCCGCTGCACTATATAATAATGCTGATATTATTGATGACAGAAGACTCAACATAGTCCAAAAGTTCGGGGATGAGCAGATTGAGGCAAAGAAATTCCCTAGTTTTCCTACCACCGGTTGTAGCGAAGATCTAAATCTATTGAGCAACTATCAACATTTGTCTAGTTCCTAACTTACATATCACTTTAGCTACCGCAGAAAACTATCGTGAATAGTCTATTTCTCATGATAAGATTCGTACGTTTAGAGAACTGTGATTTATATATCATGGAACTCGATTATTTAGTATGTTAATGGTATGTCTATTAATTTCTTATGCATTACAACACTTAAACTCCATAATAAATAGATTCGTGTTTTTTTTACGTAAGTGTTTAATAACTATTCTCTCAAGATATTATTTACAGATATTGCAAACAACAAATGAAAAAACAAGGCAGATGCTTTCCCTTGATAAAGTTCTAATAATTGGTCTTGGTCAGCTTGGGCTACCTGTGGCCAAATTTATAAAGGAACAAGAAGGATTTGATGTCTATGGATATGATATTAGTTCTAAAGCAATGGACCGTGCACACACAACAGCAGGAATAAAAAAAGCTACTAACT
>DASQYF010000200.1:0-2500 GCA_035639375.1 Nitrososphaeraceae archaeon | reverse complement strand
TATGTTTTCTGTTCCATATCATGATCAAGATCCGCAATACATGCTTCAAGTTCTCTAGATGGCTCAAACTGCACTATAAGATACTGAATACCAGCTCCTTCAAGCAATTCTATTTGTCTTAATATATCTTCTCTTACCGTGTATATTGCAAATTCTCTACCTCTAATTTGTTGTTCACGAATTCCTTTGTAGATTTGTTGTGCGCTTTTCCTAACTATCTCCTTATTGTCATCAACTACTACAAGATCATATTGATCTTCAAAATGAATCATAATTCCTTCCTACACACATTTTTGCGGTGTTCTTTTTTAGAACGTCTAATTCTCATTTATTGTTTCAATAGACCCAAATAGATTACACGCACCAGCATACTTTGCTACAACCTTGAGTGTTTTTCTTTCACTACTTCCACCTACTAATATAGGCAGAGAAGATTTCTCTTGCCGATCTATTCTCTATTCTGAGCTCATCAAAATATCACATCCCCCTCCTCTCTGTAAAGAGCCCTTTTTAATAAATAGTAGAACTAACTAGGACGTAATAGCATGGTTAATAAATTCAAAAATAAACAAGTATACCGTAATAATATTTTATTTAAAAATAATGATATACTTTCAAATTGGTTTAAAGAAGAAAATTATCAAATAATCGACCTAGATCCAAACAGACCAATAATGTTTGAATATGATCCAAAGGAGAAAAAATATTCGATCGGAAACACTGCAAATGATCACTACAATAATAATAGTATCAGGTTAATAGTTGCTATGTGTTAGAGTTATTTCATTCTGCTTTCAGTAGTTGTTAGACGATAACGTTGGGAATAATATCATGATAAAAAACATAAAAGAAAGACCAATTACAGAATCATTCAATGCATCGATACCAAGTATTTTAAATCTGAAATTTCCTTTTAATCTTACAAAGGATCAGCATAAAGCAGTCGAGGCATGGTTTTCTAATAAATGCAGAGGATCTATAATATACAGCACTGGAACAGGAAAGACAGAGATAGCCTTTGAGTGTGCAAGAATAAGGGCTGCGGCAGCAGAACATGAACAAAAGATAAAACCAGATAATAGTAATATTATAGATTGCAATAATAATAATAATAATAACAATTATCCTTATTCTTCTGATAGTGCCATCGCTAATGCTACTAGCTTCCATATACTATTTTTAGTTCCACGTATAGTTTTGATCGAGCAGAATTTTAATAGGCTGGTGTCTTATAATATACCCAAAGAATCCATAGGAGTATATTTTGGAGAACGTAAAGAAATAAGAGAAATAACAATAAGCACGTATCAGAGTATAATTAACAAATTAGGATTAATTTGCAATTCTAATATGATAATATTTGATGAAATGCATCTGCTGACTGATTCAGCAATAACTTTAAGAAAGATATTTGATGTTCTACAAGAAGAAGATAATTGTGCTAATAAAAAAGCATTATTAGGATTAACTGCAACAATTGATGAACAAGATCCTAACTATAATACAGTTGTCTCGTTACTTCCACCAGTCAAAAAATATATGATAAGAGAGGCAGTAGAAGATGGAAGACTTGCAAAACCAATAGTAATACCAATAAAGGTTAAACTAACATCTGAGGAGAAAAAGACCTATGATGACTACTCTGCAAAGATCAGGAACATTTCAGACGAGTTGAATGTATCTGATCCACAATTAATGTCTTCTTTATTGAGAAAAGGCGGATTATCAGCCAAATTGGCAAGATCATGGTTTGAAAATGTAAGAAATAGAAAAAATCTAATTAATTCTGCTCAAAATAAACTGTCCGCTGCAACTGATCTGATAGCAACAAAGCATCCATCAGAAAGAATAATGGTTTTCAGTGAGACAATAGAATCCATTAAGAAATTAAAGGATATATTAGAAAAAGAAAAGAAAATAAAATCAATTATAATTGAAAGCAAACTAAAATCAAAAGACAGGCAGGCAATTCTATCTAAGTGGGGCACAGATTTTTATCCTTTGCTTTCAGTTCACACATTGGAAATTGGATACGATGTTCCTCAGGTAAGAATAGCCATCATATTGGCAAGCACTTCAAACATCAATCAAGCTGCTCAAAGAATAGGAAGGATTCTGAGAAAGGCTGAAGGAAAGAATGCCGCATTGATATATATGATATATCTTTCAGGTACTCATGAGTATAGCCATTTGGGTGTAGTAAAACAAGCAACACAGATGGATGGTAAAGCAAAAGAAGCGAATAATAATAATAACAGTGGCATCAGGAGCCATATGCAACCATCGGCAATAAACTGTAGTTTAGACTCCTTTTTAACCAATAATTCTGCATCCTAGGCAAGAGATACATATCCGTATATAGGTAGCAATAGATGCAAAATCCTACGGCATGTCCACGATCTTCACTTTTGCTTATTTTGTCAAAAGCAGCAAGATTTGAGCTTCTTTTAAGGGAGGTATTGTAAATGCATACCTTCCACTCATCGTTGCAGTATCTTCT
>DASQYF010000199.1:0-2721 GCA_035639375.1 Nitrososphaeraceae archaeon | reverse complement strand
GACTATGACTCCTTCAGACGCATATGCATCAGAATAATTGTCTCACAAAACAAGACAAGCCTGTAAGATCAAGGATTCATATTGTGACCTGTTAGGCTGGCTATAATGTAAAGGTTAGTAGTGGCCTTAAGTGACAGGAATCTGTAAATTGAGATATATAGATCAATTTAGAAGAGAAATTACTTGCATGTACTCATTTAGAGTCTCATAAAATGGTTATCAGCATCTCTGATAGGAGATAGCAAATAATTCTTCCATCCAAATACTACCTTTCCTTATGAATAGAATATGGATCAAATCTTGCACGAGGAACGACAGGATAGCAGATATTGAGAGTTTCCTTAACGATAAGCAATTGATGCAGTTCAATACAAATATTCTCTATACTACATGGAATTATTCTTGACAATTCTGAATATTTGAGATATTCTTACATTTCCAATATGAACTACTTTGCTGTGATAGTAGTCGACTTGTTATCTGAAGCCTACCTTAATGTAATCGAGAAAGCCGGCTATTTGCATGATGTCTTAAGATACACTATATATTGATATTTGCATAAAGTCCAAAATACATCAATATGATAAATGGTCAATTAGCCTGTAACTAAGGTGTTTAGTGTGATGAAAAAGGAGATTTTAAAAAGGTATAGTAAAAATCCTATATTAATTCCCAATGAACATAATTGGTGGGAGTCTAAAGCTGTCTTTAACTGTGCGGCTTTGTATGATGGAGATAAGGTACATATGCTATACAGAGCAGTAGGGGAATATGAAAACTATATTTCAAGAATAGGATACGCATTCAGCAAAGATGGTTTTTGTTTTACGAGAAGGAATGAAATTGCAATTTGCCCACTTGAGGAATATGAAAAATACGGAATAGAAGATCCTAGATTAGTAGAGATTGATCATCAAGCATATATCACCTATGTTATACTGTCTGGCTATGTACGAGATAAACCCCAAGCGTCGACGGCATTGGCGACAACTACAGACTATATTGATTATACTCGACTTGGTATCATAACAAGTAAAGGGTCAGATAATAAGGACGTTGTTATATTTCCAGAAAAGATAAATGAAAGATTATCTGATAGGGAAGAAAATATTACCTACTTTTTCCTACACAGACCTAGTACTTGGATCGGAGCCTCATACGGAGTGGATAGACCTAGTATTTGGTTAGGGGAAGGTAATTCATTAACAAGTTTTGAGAAGCATGTGTTGCTTCTGAAACCAGAGCAAAAATGGGAATCGTTAAAGGTCGGAGCAGGAACGCCACCTATTAGAACAAAGCATGGATGGCTGCTTATATATCATGGAGTAAGTAATGAGAGAGTATATAGTGCCGGCGCTGCAATTTTGGATTTGAGGGAACCTAGTAAGGTTCTTGGAAGAACAAAAAAGCCAATTTTAGAGCCCGAGACGACATACGAACGATATGGAGATGTAAACAATGTCGTTTTCCCTACAGGTGCGTGTGTTATAGATGAAAAGTTATTTGTATATTATGGCGGTGCTGACAAGGTGTGTTGTGTAGCAACAGCAGATCTCGATGATCTAGTGGATTATATTTTGGCAGGTTAATCATTAAAGATCAAAAATCGGCTAGTATTTTAGTCTATATAATATCAGTTATAGCACATTTTGGTATATAATACTATAAATTTTTAATGACTAGATAAAATTTATATAGTTATACAAAGTAATATATAAAATATATGTCGATATACTTCTATATAAGGATCTCCCAGTAAACATATTACATAGTAGAGCATCATTGAATTGATAAGAATAGTGGGTATTGAAGTAGAATTAATTAGACTAAATAGGCTATGATATTTTACTAAAAGTGTCCGATGTTCCTGTAATAATGGCTACTTTGTGATAATTATATACAAACGCTTAATTAATAACACTATTACTTGAAATATAAGACAAGGAACTTATAGATATACAAAGTATGCAGTATATTAATGAAAAAACTGAATGACAATTAAAAATGATTTAAGAAAAATAATAAAGGTGAACGTTATCATTAAGAGTTAACGATCAAATCAAAAGTGAGTAGTTAAGATAATGATAACAGTATATACGGATGCAGCCGGCAAACCTCATAACATCTATGGATATTGCATATTAGAAACAAAAGAAGAAAAATTTATTCGTAGTAAGTTTAAACTAGATTCGATAGAGGCAGAATTTTTGGCTATCATAGAAGCATTGAATACTAATACAGTCAGAAGGTCTAAACAAATAACCATTTATTCAGACTCTGCAAGTGTAATCGAATTTATTAATAGAAAAGCACAAACACGTAAGGGGACTGTTGTAAGGTTACTTACAATTCAAATTCTAAATATAATAGACAACATGGAAGAGAAACCATACTTCATATGGATTCCGAGAGAACGTAATCTAGCTGGCATACTAATTGAAGATGAAATTCCAAAGAAAATAAATAAGAACCTACTTTTTAGAGAATCACTTTTAAGATGATTGATCAAAACGGTACCTTCAACTATGTATAAGATTAAAGCATGTCATACGGCCTCAACTTAACAGTAGATAATTTTGCTCCTCTTATAATGCAATAATTATTTGTCCGTTGATAATGATCGACTATACGTTGTTTAAGATAGATGATGTGCTCATTTTATATGAAGACAAAAGATTTGTGATAAGAAAAAGACTTGCTAATAATATTGCAGGTTTGGAG
>DASQYF010000198.1:0-2756 GCA_035639375.1 Nitrososphaeraceae archaeon | reverse complement strand
AAAATTACACGAATATGCATCAGCTAAGGAACAAAATCAGGTTATGTTCATAATTTTCTAACGCATGTATCCTTTCTGTCATATTATATCTAACAGACATTAGATAGTCGGCCTATAATCAATTCAAAATTGTTTTAAATTGCTAGCTGCCGCTTTATCAAAATCATTTAAGAAATTATTCAGAGTAGGCTCTTATCATAGCTTATTCTTTGGTACTTCGTCAGTAGATCAAAGATAACATTCGTGAGCTATGTTAGAGGAGGGAATTTAATTTTCAAATATGTACTTTTTAATGTCTCTATATTTTGTGTTGTATAAGTATAAGATAATCAGCTCTTTGATATTGACGTTTTTTGGATCTAGCAGCAGGTAATGAACATGTTATGACGGTATAGGAGAATTTTTATTTTATACTAAGACAAAAGATAGTCAAATGAAATACCACTTGTTAGGTAAGAGCGGATTAAGGGTTTCTGAACTTTGTCTGGGGGCTATGACATTCGGTGAGGAATGGGGATGGGGAGCATCAAAAGATGAATGTCGTAAAATATTTGATACATATGTAAATGCTGGCGGGAATTTTATCGATACTGCTAATAAATATACTGAAGGAACAAGCGAAAAATATATTGGTGAATTTATTTCCTCTGATAGAGAACAATTTGTTTTAGCAACTAAATATACATCAAATACGCGTAGAGGAGATCCAAATGCTGGCGGAAACCATCGCAAAAATTTGGTTCAATCTTTGAAAGCAAGTCTAGAAAGGCTGAATACAGATTATATAGACTTGTACTGGGTGCACGCGTGGGATCCCTTGACGCCAATAGAAGAGACAATGCGTTCATTAGATGATATGATACGAGCAGGTAAAATTCTTTATGCTGGAATCTCGAATGCTCCTGCTTGGATCATCTCTCAAGCAAACACTTTAGCAGATCTAAGAGGATTGACTGCATTTTCAGCTTTACAGGTTGAATATAACTTACTTCAAAGGACAGCAGAGCGTGATCTTCTACCAATGGCTAATGCTTTAGATATCGGAGTAACTGCTTGGTCACCTTTGGCTGGTGGTCTACTTACGGGTAAATATTATAACAAAAAAATTCAAGGTCAGATGGCGCAGCGAGAACAACAAAATACATCAGAAAAAGGAAGACTAACTGTTATCAGCTCCAGGTCTGGGGATCCCATTAATGTTATGTTCAAAGATAAAGATATACTAATCACAGAACAAGTAAGTAAGATAGCTAATGAAATTGGATGTTCGCCTGCACAGATTTCATTAAACTGGATTCGACAACGAGAAAACGGAAGAGAGAAAATAATTCCAATTATTGGCGCAAGAAAGGAATCTCAGATAAAGGAGAATTTAGAATGTTTAAATTTTGAATTAACTAAAGAACAGCTAAATAGATTAGAGGAAATAAGCAAGATCGAGCTTGGTTTTCCTTATGATTTCTTACATTCTGACAAGATAAAGGACATAATCTATGGAGGAACTTTCGCTTCCATACAAAACCACTAAAGTTAGCATTTTTTCCTGTTATTATCATACTCTTCATAAGATTAACTTGTTCATGCTTTTCTTCTTTTGGATCTATATTTTATGGTTAGTTATTTAGAGCAATCTTAATTCTGGACTTGCTCCTGGATAGGGTTTATACTCGCAGGCACGCACGTGTATATAGAAAATACATAGACATAGATAGTATAATATTATCATGTCCTAAATAGAATACTAAAACAGGATCGATTTATCTGACTGCAAAGAAAGAGAACCAAGAAAAATTAACTATAAAGACACTTATTTTATCGTTGATTATCTCGATAATAATTGCAAATTCTATGATCGTTTTCTCGCCTACACACGAGAAGTACTCTGCAGCCCTTTGGACATTAAACATAACTGGAGCTATTGCTACAAGTTTAGCCATAATTGCAGCATATAGATACGGGCTTCACGGAACTCATGGCAAATCATATCTTTTTCTCATGTTAGGCCTTAGTTCGTGGTTCTCTGCCGATCTTACACTTATGTATTACTATTATGGTTTAGGTATAGAGGAGCAGAAACTAGTATCTCTTACAGATGCTTTCTGGTTTGCTGGATATGTATTCCTAGCATTACACTTATTTACGAATCTATCCTCTTTCCGCCGTATAGTTAAGCCAGGAATTGTCATTGTAGTATCAATTGTCACAATAATATTTGTTATTTATAATATTCTCACTTTGGTTTCGTCTGGGATTCTTATAAATCTAGACTCTGCCACTTTTCTCGTAACGGTTACTTATCCTGTTTTAGATTTGATATTAATTATTCCTTCTCTTATATTACTTGTAATCTTATGGAAAGATTATAAGCATTCTATCCCCTGGCTTCTTTCTTCACTGTCTTTATTAGTAAATGCAATTGCTGATGATGGATATGTGAATGAGTTTGTAAAGGGATATTCACAAAATCTATGGTTCTGGGATCTATTCTATGTGACAGATTTCATAATTATGATAGGTGCATTGATTTGGTACAACAAATTCCATATTTCAAAGAAACTAAATAAGGCAAAAATTGTGCCTTGAAAAAACAGATAGGAGTATCGATGATCATATACGTTTCTTTATAGGACGGGAGCTTACAATTTTTTGTAAAGTTATAGAACTTGTATTCTAGCAACCTAACAATGACAAATAAACATAGTTAGTTAGTTAGAGATAGCTGTTAATATTCCTAAATTGAATTCTTTTCATTATTA
>DASQYF010000197.1:0-2111 GCA_035639375.1 Nitrososphaeraceae archaeon | reverse complement strand
ACATGTAAAGTAGAGCATGTTTTTATGGGATAAAAGTTAGTAGTTATTTTGCTACTATCCATTGCAAGAAAATATAGAAGAAATTAAGGAATTTGAATGGTATTTGCGTGATCATTTGTTTCGGCAATCGATTCAAGGAAGACAGCAATTCAAAAAAAGACTCACTTGCACAGGAGATGATTGGTTTGTATTTGAGATATAGAAATTCTTCTTCACAGCATATGAATGAAATGACAAATGCTGTAGTTGAAATACTAATTTCATGCCAAGTACTAAAAAAGTTCGAGAATTCTTTGCAACTGACAAGCAGACTTTCTCGGTTACAATTCTCTAAATGATTTTACATTTCCTATCTGAGTAGTAGTAATGAAGCAAGGAATTGCTTGAGGTGTTCATTTAATGTATTACATGATTTTCCAAAGAAAAAATAATAAGCTTATTCCGTTGGAGTATCGATGCAGAGTAGAGCCGATTCATATTCAAAAATATATACTATTTTTATCATCAAGCAGGCGAGCCCTTTAGTTCCAAGAGGTTCTCCTATACTTCCAAATAACGATTAGATTCTTTATTTCGATATCTGTTTTCACTTTTTATATTTCAGAATCCTAAAAGTAGTGCTATCAATGGGGAGGCCAGTGGGATTATATCCTTTGTTGTAAAGGGTTTAGCTATTTTAATATTATTTCAAATTGATAAAAGTCTACTATAAGCAATACTATTAACCTGTCTCAAAAACACTACTTCCATTATTCTTTATTTTTGCAACACACCCAACGGGGGCACTCTCGTTATTCTATAACTTTAAAGGAATCAATCATTCTTTCTATAGTCGGCAAGTAACTTGAGTATTTATCAGGTTCTGCCTTGTATGTAATCAAAAATGCTTTATTACCAATTACTGTCCAAACTTGCATAGCCTTACGTTCAACTTGCTTATTGTCTATAGCACTAAACACTATTTTATGAGCAGGTTTGTCTGCAATAGTAGTAGATGTTGATTCTAAAACATTCAGATCTGGATTACTTTTTTTTAAATCTGACATTTGCACCTTTGTAATTTCCTGTAACGGTATATTTTTGGATGATACTTCTTGAACTTTTAAACCAAGTGATGCTGGATATATGCGTGTATCAGTTTCAGGTGGGGCTGTAAAGGTAACAAAGTTATCTAGACTTACTAACTTTTCCCAGTTCGAAGGATATTGAATGCTTATTCCTAATTCAGGATTTTCATAAGTTAAAAACTGCTCCTGAGCAAGCGCTTGACTATTAGGATATAGTAATAACAATGGATATGTTAAAGTGACAAATATACCAAATATAAGATATATTTTGGGATTTTGCATGGTTTTATAAAGTCTATATTGCTATATAGCTGACTATATTCTTTTCTGGAATAAGCCAATCAATAAGTAAGGTAAGTTTACTCCGTTCCTACTATCATAACCTAATTCTGCCTTTACCTGTTTAATCAAATACTAAGTCCTGATAACGATTGGTGATACTGATATAATAATTGCTCTTGCTCTTCCTTGTATGTCTTTTTTCCTTTTCCATCCTGCTATACGATGTTTCCAACAAAGATAATGTCGGCAGAAATCCCAGTGCAATATATCCAATAGATTCCAATATTTCCATGTGTTATAATGCAAGCTATCGATGATAGATCAAATCTGCTCAGCTTTATACTAACAAATCAGAGACGTATAATGAGACGTACAATAATAGGCAAGAGAAAATTTTTTCTACATGTATAAATAACGAAAATTGTGAGTGCTAAGGTTGCTGATTAAACCTATTCAAAAACTTATCAAACTCCTTTTCAAAATACTCTGACAATATCTTTTTACTTTCTGGATGTTGTTTCATATAGTTGTCTGATAAGTATGATAGTACACTTAGCAATGAAGCAGAAGCATGGCCAAATGATGCCTTGTATACTCCAAAAACTGACATTATCTCTCTGTTTAACTCCTTTACCTTCTTTTCATCATGTTCATCTGCTACGCGACTAGTACTACTACTATTACTATCATCGCCACTATCACTACGTCTGCTACTACTTCCACCCGTATTATCAGTGGTCATAACTAATTATTACTGTATCA
>DASQYF010000196.1:0-2895 GCA_035639375.1 Nitrososphaeraceae archaeon | reverse complement strand
CTTTTGATGCTCCCCATCCCCATTCCTCACTGAATGTCATAGCCCCCAGACAAAGTTCAGAAACCCTTAATCCGCTCTTACCTAACAAGTGGTATTTCATTTGACTATCTTTTGTCTTAGTATAAAATAAAAATTCTCCTATACCGTCATAACATGTTCATTATCTGCTGCTAGACCCAAAAAACGTCAATATCAAAGAGCAGATTATCTTATAATTATACAACACAAAATATAAAGACATTAAAAAGTACATATTTGAAAATTAAATTCCCTCCTCTAACATAGCTCACGAATGTTATCTTTGATCTACTGAAGAAGTACCAAAGAATAAGCTATGATAAGATCCTATCTAAATAATTTCTTAAATGATTTTGATAAAGCGGCGGCTAGCAACTAAAACAATTTTGAATTGATTATAAGCCCACTATCTAATGTCTGTTAGATATAATATGACAGAAAGGATACACGCGTTAGAAAATTATGAACATAACCTGATTTTGTTCCTTAGCTGATGCATATTCGTGTAATTTTTTATATTTGCCAATTGCAAGCAATTTACAGATAGTATTATTATCTTTTATTGCTCTCTCTGTCAAGCCCGAAAAACACCAAATCAAGAGTTTGTAATATAGATGGTAAAGACTTGTGGTGCGAATGCGACCAATAAGAGCACTAAATCGGTATTTAATAAAGACAAATAAAGTGTACAGCGATATTTATTTTCTTTGTCAACTTCAAACTTGAATTTGGAAGAGAAGCAAGTGATATTTAAGAATAGATTTTCTTTGTTGATTTAACATTAAATGAAGGTATGTCTTTGATACCTTAAATCATATATTTTATAAATTGCATACCAGATACAAAACAAAGCCAAATGGCTCGTAATATAAAAAATAACAAACTACAAGACAATCGACTCGTTAAAAAATTTACTGAATTATACTCAAAATCAGAGTCACCATTAGCATTAACATCATCCTCACGCCCAGCATCTAGATCATCAGAACTAAAGAAAGGGCATTTACTCATTTGCTATGCTGTTGCAGGATATCCAGATACCAAAACTTCAAAAGAAATTGTATCTGCTATGATTAATTCAGGTGCTGATATAATTGAAATCGGTCTTCCTTTTTCAGATCCGATTGCAGATGGCCCTATAATTCAAGAAGCTTCTTTTACTGCGCTTACTCGTGGAATAACCCCAGATAAATCTTTAGAAATTGTTAAGGATATTAGAAAAGAATTTCCAAATACACCACTAGTTGCAATGACTTATTCAAATATCATACTTAAAGCAGGTCTTAGAAAGTTCATGAAAAAAGCTAAAGATTCTGGAATTGATGGTTTTATATTACCTGATATGCCAATTGAAGAATCTGATGAATATATTAAAGAAGCATCAAGATTAAATCTTGCAACAATCTTTTTAGTATCACCTAACACAAATGAAGAAAGATTACATGCTATAGCTTCTAAATCTAGTGGATTTCTTTATTTAGTTTCAGTATATGGAACAACTGGTATTCGTAAATCATTTGAGGACTCGACTGCAAGATACGTCGAAGATACTAAAAAAATTGTAGGCTCTTCAATTCCTATTGCAGTTGGATTTGGAATTAGCAATCCATCACATGTTAAATTCATGATTAATGCTGGTGCTGATGCAGTAATAGTTGCAAGTGCAATTATAAATATAATCAAAAATTATACCCACGGAATTGACAATAATAATAATAATAGTAATAATAAAAAGAAAGAAGAAATGTTAAACAATGTAAGAACCTTTGTGTCAAGTATGAAAAAATCATGCAAACAATAAATTTACTTTGAAACATAGGTAATCAACACAACACGTTTCTTGATATGGTTTGTTGCAGAAATTGTTGCATTTGGTGATGCGTCATACCAGTGCAAAAAGTTGGAGATCGTGCTCGAGTCTGCAGCGGCTTTAAACTGCTTTTATGAAAATATTATCTTCCTCCACATCATCATTATCAATATTCTTATAATGAATTATTACTGGTACGGCTGCAAGACGATATCTACTACCCCCCTACTAAAAGGAACAGAAACTGATACCATTAACAGTTCTAATAGTTCTAATGCTTTAGCCTCTCATTTAATAAACCCATCTTATAAAGGGATTAAAAGGAAAGAGAGAATCCTTGCAGGAATACTATAACTATGAAAATATCATATGAATTAAATCCTCCAAAAATAATGATAGGTGGCAGTGATTATTTCGATGCTATGAGGCTAAATCAAGAATTGCAGATTTTATTAAACCGATCCTCAGAATTGGTTAATCTAGTTAATGGTATTCATTTGACAGATTCTGTACTTGGCATACCCCGTGTATCGAGTATTACTGCAGCTAGCTATATAATGAAAAATGCAGATGATATTAAAAGATTGAAATTGAGCTGCAGCGTTAGAACAAGGGATAGAAACTTTACATCATTTTGCCAATTTGTCACAGATGCAATTCTTGTTGGAGTAGAAAGCTTACTTATATTGAAGGGAGACAAACCAGCAGCAGCAGCAAATGTAGAAGTAGCAGCAGCAGACTTAGCATCAAAAGACGTAGCAGAAGAAGAAGAAGACGACGACCATAGCAAAAAAGAAGGAAGAGGACGAGAAGAACGAGAAGGAGAAGAAGAAGCTATAGAAAGAAGAAGAAGAACAACTGGACAAGTGCAGAAAAGTTCAGGACTTAAACCTACATCAATTTTATCTTTTTTAAATGACAAGAAATATAATAATTCAATTCATTTGAATTTGTCTGTCCCAAGCAAGATCTCCTCCTATCATAATAGATCCTTACTTGAAAAGAAAATTGAAGCTAGACCATATTCTTGGGTAACACAGTTAATATCATCTCTTTCAGATCTAGGT
>DASQYF010000195.1:0-8042 GCA_035639375.1 Nitrososphaeraceae archaeon | reverse complement strand
CAGCAGTATCTTCATTAACCCAGACTATATTATCACTCACAGGTACTTTTGCAGTATCTGGATTATAATCCGGAGATCCTTGAATAGAGGCTCCCTTTTGTATAGTAATTGTTACACCAGCTACTACTGGTGCATTTGTAGTCGTGCTGCCACCGCCACCTTGAGTAGTAGGGGTAGTTGTTGTTTTTTCTGTTGTACCTCCTCCTAGCGTACTACCGGCCTCCTCACTCGGTGTTGCTGTGAGGTTTGTTCTATCTACTGAATTTATTATTCCTGGTTTTGGAATAGTATAAAAATCAAACAAGTAGTACATTACGATACCAGTGATTGCACCTAATACAATAATTGCTACAAATGCAGCTTTTCCAGTTGAACCCATAATGGTTTTCTACGTATGCTTTATTGGTCACCCCTATTAATTCCTTAACAATATACATTATAACAATAATATTATATCTAAAATTACAAAGAAGGTCGTTATAATATATTGCATCATGGTAGAAAAAAATTAGTTGTTTATAAGGCTCACAGGAATTTTTTTCTATTGTAATATATAAATAGACAGATATCTGACCATTTTGGGAAAAAATGAGCAGCATGGTTTCATTGCTCCCATCTTGCAAGACCACATACGCTATATGGGATAGAAGATTGGATTAGCTTATGATTATCACAACTTTTTTATTTAGTTATATCTGCATGAATAAAGAATGAACAAGGTCACTAGTTCAAAATGTTCTCTTTGTGGAAGTAACCTTAGTTTTAGATATAAAGCAATGTCTCAATGGAATATTTCTGGTGATCTTTGTGGTGAATGTTATGGAAAAAAATTGACCGAGCATTATATTTCCACTGATCAAAAAATTGACCGAGCATTATATTTCCACTGATCGATTAGATATCACAAAAAATATTGTGTTATTCTCTTAGTCCCTCGTGTTCTATCTTTTATGACAAATATACTTCACATATACATGAGCTTATATACCCTGAACTTATCTACAATTATCTGCTCATCCTCTTTGTTAAAAAATCGTAGTCTTAGATAGAATACATAATTCCTCCAGACACTATTGGCACAAATTCTACATTGCTAAGTTCCTTAATCCTGGCAATAATCGCATTGAACCACAGGCTATCGATTCCCTGACTCCAGATAGTTATCTTCTTATAGTCTTTTTGGACTCCACCATGGAAATATCCTTTACAGTCCTCTACTGTGATGTTAAAATATTTCTGGCTTACTTCATAGATTATACTTTCCGCTTCTGCCGGTAAATATAAAATAGTGAGGGTTGGAAAAGGAATAGTGTTGGTAGACGTTGAGGATGTATCTTCTGCCATTATTTCTACTAAATTTATTATTACGCGCGCTAATATCTGGATTTCGTGGTAATTTTCTTATCATGCATCTTGTAAACTTTTATTATAATCCAACTATAAATAAATGAATTAACATATTTATAGCATATAGATAGAAATATAGTAAATATTTAACACTTTTAGATAAATTGTAAAAATAAAGTGATTAGATCAAGTGTAGTGTAAAAAAGTAGGAGACTATTTCAGAAGTCCTATGATTGCCTATTTTATAATAATAGTTCAGTAACAAATAAGCCTATAAAAGAAAGAGTCATCATTAAACGTAAAAAGAGAGAGAAGATATTTTATCGTATATTGATATCCGTATCAATACTGACTCTTAATAATATGACTAGTAACGTTTTTAGTTAGCGGTGGTTAAATAAATATGATATATAATATATATTATAGATCACAAATATTATCGATTTGGAAGATTCATTAATTCGTTATAAAATTAACCAAATAACAGATACTGGTCTGAATGTTAGCCTCGCTCTCGTTGAAGACGTTGAATTAGAAACTGTTTCACAACAGCAATTGATGTTAGATGCTATTGATTCTACAGTTATTGATAAAGAAGTCAAACAGCAGATTAAACCAATTTTAGAAGCTATTCTCAGAGCTCAACCTCAGACAGTTATCAAATCATATCCCCAAACGGTTATTCAAATTACAATGCCGAAGAGGCGTTATGAAAATTTAGGAAGTCCGCGTGTTGGTGAACACCTATTAATAGATATCAAAAAAGCAGGTTAACTTATGTAAGACACTGCTAACAAGAAGGATGAAATACGAGCTGTTATAAAAACGCTAATTGCCATACAGTCAGAGTTCACGCGAGCTGCTATTACTCGGATGTTGTAGTTGCAAAAAGTATCGTCATTTATTGATTATGATAAATGCGACAAGAGTTGAAAATTGACTCGATCACCTCAAAATTGCACATATGACTTTCATTTGGTATGAGTTCTGACAAGAGTAAGCCAAAATAATTGCCAATACCCTGTAGAATTAATTAATCAATTACATTTCTTTGAAGATGTGAATTATATTTAGGCTGTCATATATTCAACTTGAACTACTATCATTATTAGCGATTATCTCCAGGATATAAGGTAAGAAGATGGCTGATAAGCAAAAACTTGAACAAAAGATAGGTGAAGCTCTTGGTTTAGAAATGGCCGCCCAAAAAGCAGTGGAGGAATTGTCTTTAAAAGGATTATTGGATCAAGCTGGGCTTAAGGGCAAGTTAGAAGGAATGAAAAAAGAAGCTGGCAATCATCAGACACAGATTGAAGAATTGGTTGAAAAGTTATCCAATTCAGAGGAATTGAACTCTGAAAATATTCAAGAAGTAGCAAAAGAAACTCAACAAAAAGCTTCAGATATAATGAAAACATATCTTGGTGAGGAACCTGACTCTTCAGAAGCGATAGAATTTCTGTGTCTGGCAGAAGGAGGCGAGGTAACACACTATGAGGTCTTAAACGCAATGGCAAAAAGTGTTAAAAATAGGCAATTTGCGACTAAGGTAAAATCAATTCTACAAGAAGAGAAAAAACATCTACAAATGTGCACTCGATTAGCCAAGCAGACTGCTACTACTGCTTTTGCTTCTGAATAACAAAGCTGTTATGAAGAAGAGAAAAAATAAAATGAAAGAGATTGATTGTTTAGATGTCTAATATATCTTCTCAAACAGCGTTGCCCCTCTTTTATTAAGGGTTATTGTCACTAGAGAAACTGCCAAATCATTAACGTAGTGCTTGTGAATTATTGTCAAACTACTCATTTAACGCAGTGCTCAAGAAGAAATTATGTTTCCTTGAACCAAGCCTAAGATGGCAGAATAATAATATGAGCTATCATTACGAATATAACTATAAGATCATATGAAGATCTCTATCGCTAATCAAAATTATAAGAATACAACTTGCTTGGTGAGACATTTTTAGAAAATACAGAGGATACTAAAACCATAAATCGAACCATTAGCAACTATGAAACAATTATTAAATCAATTCGAGAAGAATTTTTCAGAAATTACCTATCAGATGACTACATAATGAAGAATTAGAAGAACTGATAAATCAACTCGAACATTGTAGCCAAAGTCTCTTCTAAACTGTTCTTCAACACTCATACACATATATGCAACTTATTTCTGCACCGCATGAACATTGAGAGATTCATGTTGATTCTGTAGTGCATATGAGATCCATAGATAGCCAATGCGTTTTTCTACATTAGCTATTTACATATTATTAGATTCATTTTGAGTTTTATATCATATATGATATATATCATTCATGCAGGAGTTTTGGAAATGGATAAACGAATAAGACTGGAGGTGAAGGAAATATGACAAAAGAAGATTTGGGTTTCCAAGTTTCTCCAAGTCGGCTGCAGCCAACAACACGAGAACGCGTTGGACTTGTTGTGGATGGGGCAAATGCGGCAGCAGCAACAAAAACAATTGCTGCAGCAGAAGCCGCCGGAGTGCGGCAGATATGGATGGTACAGCCACCTTCGGCGCCAGACGTATTGACTACACTATCAGCAGCAGCAACAAAAACATCTACAGTGCGCTTAGGAACATCCATTGTGCCAACCTATCCACGCCATCCGCTCGTTTTGGCACAGCAGGCTCTGTCTCTATATGATATTGCACCTGGTCGATTACGTCTTGGAATAGGCCCCAGCCATCAAGCTATTATAGAGGGCATCTATGGATTATCCCAGACAACACCGTTAGCCCATCTGCGCGAATATGCAAAGGTACTACGTGCCGCGTTATGGGAAGGAAAGGTTGATCATCACGGACAGTTCTTTAACGTTGTAGTTACGTTGCCACGTACAACGCAGACTCCAGTGTTAATTTCCACATTAGGAAAGAAGGCATTTGAATTGGCCGGAGAAATCGCTGATGGAGCCCTTTCATGGATATGTCCTGTTCCATATTTGCTCAATACAGGAATTCCGGCATTACGCATAGCAGCGGCAGCCAATCGACGATCAGCCTCTCCTCCTCCATTGGTGGCACATATTTCAGTAGCACTTAGTCAGGATCGCCATTCTGTACTTGACGCAGGGCATCAAGTGCTTGATATGTACGCAAAGTTTCCTTTCTATGTAAAAATGTTCGCTGACGCAGGTTTTCCACTAACAGCGGGTCAGATGGTAGTACCTGATAATCTTGTGGAGAGTTTGATAGTCTCCGGAAATGAAGCCACTGTTACTGAACGGTTAACCGAACTTCTGGCAGCAGGTTTGGACGAACTGATGGTAACTCTAGTGCCGATAAAAGACGACGTCGATGAGCTGACACGACTCATGCATTTGATAGGTCAGCTCTAAAGGCTGGGTAGTATAATAGATGCAGTTGCGGTTGCTGTTGCAGTGGTACGATAATGACGCCGGTCTTCTGCAGTGATAGTATTAACAACGGTATATGATGAAGAAGAAGTAGGAGTAGCTTTTTCCTTCGAGCTTTTCATATATTTTTCATCACCATCATCAAAACTACCATATCCCAGAACCTATTAAATACGCAGTAATGAGTACCAAAAAACAGTTTAATACTTGCAGAATATATTATTGACCATGCCGACGGCATATGTCCTAATAAACTGCGACCTTGGTTCTGAAGAAGAGATTTTAAAAGAACTGAAAAAATTACCTGAGGTCATTGAAGTTAGTGGAGTCTACGGCGTTTATGATATAATTCTTAAGATTACATCAGATACAATGGACAAATTAAGAGAAATTATCACTTGGCACGTAAGAAGAATTGATAAAGTAAGGTCTACTCTTACGATGATTGTGATCGAAGGCCAAGGGGATAAAGGTAAGAAATAACAACTACAGCAATAATAATAATAATGACAATCATCTCAAAATATTTTTAATACAACTCACTGCCTTTACAGCATCTTCCTCACTATTAAAAAAGTGTGGTGACGCTCTAACTATCTTTTTCCCTCCACCAATATCTCTTTCAGCTAATATAATTTCATTTTGTTCTAGCTTGTCTACGAGATTTTTGGCATCTGAATTAGAAGAGGAAAATGGAATTATCGATGTTCTCACTTTTTCATCTTCTGGTCCATAAATTTTAATACCAGGGATCTTTACAAGTTCACTTCGTAATATATTTGCGATTTTTATATTTTTATTATGAATATTAGCTATACCTAAACGTAAAATATATCGTGAAGATGATTCCAATCCTGCAACACCTGGATAATTGCGAAATCCGGTCTGAAATCTTTGGGGAGATTCAATATAGGCAATAACTTTCTGATCTGATAATATTGCCGATTCTCCACCAATAGATTGTGGGATTAGAAGTTCACTAGCATCTTTACTACAATAAAATATTCCAATACCGACAGGCCCACACAACCATTTAAATCCAGGAAATGCCATAAAATGGCAACCAATTTTCTTTACATCCACTTTAATTGAGCCTACTGTTTGAGCAGCATCAATACAATATAAGATATTATTTTCACGTGCAATTTTACCGGCCTCCTCAACCGGCATTATTGCACCAGAATTATAAAGTGCATGACTCAATGTGATTAGTCTTGTATTTTTCTTCTTTGCCAATTTCTCTAAATTTGTTAAATCAAAATATCCACTTTCATCAATCTCTAATTCGTTTAGTTTTACACCTTTTCTTTTTGATAATTGGAGCCATGGTAGGTAATTAGCATAATGTTCTTGAATTCCACCTCTAATAATAATAGAATCATTTTTTTTCCAGTTTATACCATTGCAGACATAGTTAAGGCCTTCCGTAGTGCTCTGGGTAAATACAATTTCATTAGGATCACAATTTATTATATGAGTAATTCTAGTACGTAGTTCTTTCATTAATGAAACGATATACTCATATATTATTTTAGAATCAGGTCCATCTTCAGAACATTTTAAAAGAAAGTTAGTAATTGATTTGATTGTAGAGATTGGAGTTGGAGCAATGGCTCCGTTATTCATGTAGACTCTCTTTCTCGTAACTGGAAAGTCCCTTTGAATCAGATCTAATTCAATATTATTATCACCATAAAATCCATTATATCCTGTATTCATATAACCAATATAGAAATGAATACTGCCTATAACGATATCCTTAGTACAAAGGGATTGAATAGCCTGACATATAATGATCCATATGCAAAGCTTTGTTTTACTTCTATGATATCATCATGGTGTCAAAAAAAAGTAATATACATAGATCTCGATACCATGTTTGCGGCATATGCTAAGACAGACCTAATATTGTTATTAAAGAATAAAAAATATAGTAACAAAACAATTAATATTTATCTTCCAACAGAAGATAGATTTGAATCAATATTAAAAGATGTTATTGAAGATATGTATGATTCATCAATTGTTATTTTTGATTCTATCAATAACTTTCATAATATGTATTACAAAAAAATTGATATCGAGTCAGGAAGAGGATTTAGTAATATAAATCATCTACTTTCAATTTTTCTTATGTTATTGTTAAAACATGGCACACATCTTAATGTTCCAATTCTCGCAACAAGTATGCTCCGTTATAAAAAGTACACAGAATGGATTCAATCTCCAGCTAGCAAACGACTTTTACACCAAAAAAGCATTGTGAGGCTAAATGTAGAAATGATAAATGAAGATGACCTTTCTTTAGAGATAATAGCCCACCCTACACGAACTTCAGAAAAGATTATTTTTCAAAACCTTGGGATCAAATTTTGATTCAACAATAGAATATAGCACTTAACAGCAATGGTTAGAAATATTCGCTTACAGGTTTAATATTAGCGTAATTTTATAAATACTGTTAAATCTACAACAAAAACAAGTAAAACTAGGTCTGCACAATAATTAATTATTTTCTACAATGTTACATGGTTTGTAATTTGCCTATTATTACATCAGAGCTCACGCTATTATCTTTTACTTCTTCCTGGCAAATGGTCTACTCTAGTGATATTTTACGAGCTTTCGATTTGGCAACATTAGCTAGCAAACTTCTCTAAAATAGCGCCAATACATTTTGTAGTCTTATTTAGCAGATCAATTCTTGCAAATTCATTCGGTGAATGAATTTTCGCATACATATATGTGCTCCCTATAGAAACACAAGGTGCACAAAGTACTTTGGCAAAGGAGTGCATTGGTCCGGTTCCAGCGGAGGATATACTAATAATTGCCGAACCAAAAGTCTCCTTCGCTGATTCTTCTACCTGTTTTACAAAAGAATGGTTGAAAGGTATTCTCATGGCTGCCTCGCCATGGATTAACTTTATATCAATATCATCTTTGAATCCATTCTCCTCTAAATGATTCTTGACTAACTCAAATTGTTTTTCAGGGATCATATCAGGGACAAGTCTAAAATCAATTTTAACCTTGGCGTTTGAAGGAAGAACAGTTTTAGCACCCTCGCCTGTATAACCTGATAAAAGACCGGCGATATTGCATGTTGGCATTCCAACAAATGCCTTATTAGCTTCTATTCCTGTTAGATTATTGACAAACTTATCTATTCCATACTCTTTTTTAAATTTCTCCTCATCAAATGGCTCATTAGCTATTAATAAAAGTTCTTCAGGAGTAAATTCTCTTACATCTTTATACCAATCTTTGATCAGTATTTTTCCATCATGGTCTCTCATTGT
>DASQYF010000194.1:0-13045 GCA_035639375.1 Nitrososphaeraceae archaeon | reverse complement strand
CTTTATGAATTATTCATGGTCTATCGAAGAGTTCTTATGTTACATTAGTGTAATACAAATATGAGATTCAATACGAGAACTACTAGTGATTCCCCGTCAAGATTTAGCCTTGGCAATCCTAAGAATGGTCATCAGAGGGTTGTAGTCGATAGAGATGATATCCAACATCTTCAATTCTTTATGAATGGTAGCTGGAGACATGACCCAAAATGTCGAGAGCATACAAACAAAGACTGCAGAAATAAATAAATTCTATTGAAAGTAAAAATAGTTAACCTACTGCTATGGGTTTCTTCGAATATATTATGCTAATATCATACATTTAACATAACTATAATAGTCTCATTCTCTAATATAATATCAAAAGAAGATGAAAAAATAAAATGCCAATGCTTATGTTACAGTGTAAAACTTGTGGTGAAGTCTTTCCAGGACTTTATGTTGATGAAGGAAGCAATGATGCTTTCAAATCAACCATCACAAATGCTAATACCGTACATACATGTTCAAGAGGACACACAAATGAATATGTTACACTAGATTACATGGATTGGTCTTGACTTTTCTTGAATGTAACCAAAGTAGTATTGGTAACATATCCAGATGATTTTAGGCTGCAAGAAGTAAAGAGTCTGGTAGATTCAGCAACAGAAGACTACCAAATTGTAAAGATTGTTACTCAAAAATACTTAAATCACTCAGAATATGGTGTAGGTTCTGGCAAAGCTGAGGAAATAAAGGAATTTGTAAAAGAATCCAAAGCGCAGCAGGTAATTGTTGACGAACATTTGACTTCAAAACAAATACACAATCTCGAGAAACTGACAGAGGCACAAGTAATAGACAGAGAGCGGCTAATACTTAATATATTTTATTCCAGAGCTACTACAACTGAGGCAAAGTTACAGATTCAACTAGCTGAGATTAAATATGAAATGCCTAGAGTCAGAGAAAATGCCAAACTAACTTTAGGTAATGAAAGAGCTGGAAAAGGTGGTATGGGGGAATATACAGTAGATGTAAAGTTCCGAGACCTAAAAAGACAGTTATCATTTATCAAAGAAAAATTAAACTACGCACACCGAAAACGTGAACTTTATCATCAACAAAGATTCAAATCTAAAATGCCTGTTGTTTCACTGGTAGGTTATACTAGTTCAGGAAAAACTACGTTATTCAATCTGCTTACAGATGAGAATAAGAAAACTTCAAGAAGCTTGTTTACAACACTTTCAACAACCACAAGGTTATTAAAAATTGGTGACAAAGGAGTCTTGCTTACAGATACAATAGGTTTTATTAGCAGACTTCCCACCTATATGATAGACGCCTTTAAATCAACACTAGAAGAATCACTTAATGCTGATTTGATTTTACTTTTAATAGATTCGTCAGAGAAAATTGAAGATATTAGAATAAAGTATTCAAGCTGCTGGGACGTTCTAGATGAGCTGAAAGTATACAAATCAAAAGTTTTTGTAGTTTTGAGCAAGTACGACAAAACACCCTCAGAAAAAATTGAGGAAATCACAAAAGATTTACAGATATTAAATCCAATAGTTATATCATCTAAGACAGGATACGGAATACATAAACTAAAGACTATGATCGGATATAATATTGTAAATCGATAGGCAATACAACAATACATACGTTCTTATAGGTACTAGAAGTATGATAAGAGATGAATAATAAATTCAAAATTTATAATTGTTGTAGCAGTTATAATAGGTATATTATTGATTTACTTATTCACCAAGAATTTTACGAGGTGAAAATGAAATGAAATCGGAAAAAATTTTTACATCACTAAGATCTTTTGCTGACTATAACGGCAAAACAAAATTCTGTGCAAGTTGTGGTAACGTCGCCACTCAAGAAGCATTATTCAACGTAGGCGGAGGTGTTACTTTAATAGAAAGATATTGTGACACATGTGCAAAGACAGTAAAGTAACGACCTCACATACGCTTTATTTACATTAATTAGCTATCAAAATATTACGACATCTAGGATCTTCATTCACTCATATGATACAACTTCGTGGGATTATATCAGTAATAATCACTTGTATTATAAAATTAGCAACTATTTGATTTAGAATACACAGATTGGTACTGTGCAATTAATATAGAAATTTTAATATTTTATATATCTCTTTTCGCTTATGCATACAATGTTTTAATACATTTAATTATTATTTAAGTTCTGAGTCAAGCTTGTTATGTTCTATTTTAAATGCCCTAATTCTTAGCAAAGAAGTCATTATATAACCAAATATAGCACCCCATATTAAATGGAAAGCTATTGCAGCAAGTGCAATATTTCTTATTGAGTGATTTATATCCTCTGATAAGATTTGCCTGTGTGAATCCAGAGCGAGAACGGTAACTATATAATTGATAGATGGCTGAATTAATAATGCAGTTATCGGCAAAAACAAAACCAACCATATTACAATACCTGCGGCCATTCCAATCAAAGTACCTTTGTAGTGTTTTAGCATGATTGATTCTTTCAATCTTGTTATTATGTATCCCACTACAGCTCCTAATATGGCTCCAGTTACTAAGTGAAGGCCAAAGCCAAGATATGCAGCGCTAGCAAAATTACCAGTTAATCCTGAGCTAAGACCTAGTATTGAATAAAATGTACTTATTTTTAAACCCAATATTATTTCAGCGACGGCTATTGCCGTAGATATTGACCAAGAAGCAATCAATCCCGCTATTGCTCCATACAATACTCCTGCATACGATGCCCTTTTAAATTTAGACGTCATGAATGACATAAAATTTATACGTATATCAACTATTTTACTTTTTTTGCGATTTTTGATGTCATACAAATATATAAATAAATTAAAATTGATTAAATTCAATTATTATACTACATTTATGATAAATTTTATAAAGACTTGCTGTATAGCTATCTATTTAATAATTCATAAGACCATAATGGTCTTTTGTCCAGTTTTGACTATCTCATATGTAATGATATAATTTTTTGTAGTTTGAAAGATAGAGACTATGAGATTAAATTATTATATTAGGTTCTGTCATAGAGAATTCTAGAGCAACCTCGCAATCTAATATAAAAGAGAGTATAGGGGAAGAAAACATAACTAAATAAATTACTGGTTTATTTGTTGTTCACAGATTGCATATGTACTATTTTACCTTTAATGATTACAGTATCCACATTCATAGATTAGTTATGCCATATGAAATGCTCTCTATTCTTATTATTAAGATATTAACTGCTAATATGAAGGTCAAAAGGAAAATACCTAATAACGAAGATGCAAAAGCTATGAATGATCCTTGCAATTCTAATAAATAAAGACCAAAAATTCCCAAATCAACCAGTATTCTTGTTGCAAATAATGGAAACATGATTTCAACAATTCCTAATGCAATAGCCACTGCTCCTAGACCAATACTAATTAGTAGAGACGATCTTGGAATGCCTGACGATAACCCTATGGATACCCTTTCAATTCTTACAACTAATAACGTAATATAAAGCAGAAACATTCAAAGTTCTGACTCAAAATCCAGGATCTAATATGATTGCAAGCGATGATGCTATGGCAATGATTCCTAGCACAATCTGCAAAACTCGAATACCCCTATCAGATTTCAGTTTATTTTTCGTTTATATCAAACTCATTTCTAGCGAAAATTCTATTTTTAAAGCTAAAATCATATATTAAAGAATCTGAAACATTATCTGTACAGCGTCAATTTTTGATTTAGTAAACGAGGACGTTTCTCAAACTAACAATGACAATGCAATTGTCTCTTTTGCTATATCATTTCCCCACTTTTTTCTTTTTGTTGCTATAGAGGCTGATCTGAATATACTTCATATCAACAAGCACTCAATGTTGGAAAATGCATTTCAATGCAAAAAAATTGCAGAACTTGATTGGAATTTTTTTCTGCCTACTAATGTTAAGCATAGGAATAGAAAATGTTAACGGTGAGAATAGATTTTTCTGATGAGAGTAATGTAAAATTGACAGTGGATTGTTTTTTAGATTGCTTGATATATTATATTAAATAACAACATGACTACTAACAATAAAGAAGCGACAGCAGAACAAATAATTGTAAGTGAGATAAACAATGTGTGTTCAGATCCTTCAATAATCAAAGGAAATGGATGTGCTTCATGTCATGTATTATTCGCATTAGCTGATAGGATGCAGATAAGTGAACAAGATGCTTCTGACCTACTATCAGAAGTCTTATTTAACAATCCCCAGTTAAATGAATCCTTTATTGAAATGGTAGAAAATATTCATATGAAACAGAGAATCATGGGCGTACCATTTTCAATTAAGAGACGTGAAGCCAAGGATAAATACATTGATTCTAATTTCAAGAATGTTTTAGCCGAATTATCTGCTGATCTTGTAAATTATGGAGCTGATATTGTTCTTCGCAGATTACTCATATCATCGATTTCGTTAGAAATTGCAAAAAACATTGGTATAGATCACCATGCTGCTATCGAAGAGCTTTATTATTACATGCGAAAGAATGACCAAGAAACACATGAAAATATGATAGAATTTATCAATCGCTTCTACGAAAAGATTAGGAGAAGAAAAGAATAAAACTTGGGTCAGAAGCCCCCACTACTTGATTCCTTTATTTAATGCATTTATGATCTTATTTTTCTCTTCGTTAAGTTCATCAATGGTCATACCGCTCGCTAAAATTATAGTGCCATTATTATCATCATTATTGCCTTCCGTAAAAATAGCAGCATAAGGAGAATGCTTTAATATTTGAATAATTGAAGCATCATCTGTTGGTAAATTAATTTCTAACTCCTTTAATGGAATAATGGAACCGTAATCGTCAATGTCAAGTTTAGTTACTCTAGCTTTATTATTGTTGACGTCGTTGATTTTTACTAACATGTATCGTTATATGCAAAAGTTGTAAATACAGTTTTCGCGTTATTTTATAAGCATAAAATATGTATGGCATTTGCGCAATAGTTAAAGTTTATATACTCTTTTTTAAAGGTAAGCTTCCGAGATATAAGTCCGACTCCCTATATATTTCCCTTTGCTACGTTTGAATCATTTGGTAGCACCAATTTCTTTAATTTTTTTCTGCCCTTTTCCTTCATGGTTTTTGATTCTTCTTTTTCTTGTTGTAATTCTTCCTTATTTGCTTCTGGCATTGCTTTCGGCTCCTTTTTTTAACACTTCTGTTTTATGTGTCTTCTAGGTTTAAATTTTAATTCTACTTCGCACTGGTTGATGTAAGTAAAGGTAAATGATTCATTAGATAATATATAGAAATATGACAATGTATCTAGTACATTCAACAATTTCGTCATTATAATTATCTTCCGTAGCCAATAATCTTATTTTTATCAAAATATGTAGGTACCAATGACATGTTTCAAAAGGATGATATAAGAGAGATATAGATTATGTTACTTCTTGTCAATGTTTTGATATTCATATTCAAGTATTCGTAATTGGTTTTCAAAGACATTCCGGTTAAAAAGCATCTAAATATATAAAATAATCTTTTTTAACTCATACGATGTAAAAGATCATAAGCCAAATGAGATAGTTGTTTAATTTATAATGAGTAAAGGCAGTCGAGATGATGAGTATTGGCTATAGAATAAATTTAATAAAGTATGATTTTAGTTGAAATAAGAGAAGAAATATCTTTAAATTATAGAATAATCAGCAAGTTTGCATCTATTATAGCAGCATATCATTGTAAATTCTTTTTCTTCTCTTTTAAAGATATGTTATCTATGAGAAGGAAAAATAAATGTTAACAAACCTAATGTATATAGATAGAAGAGCCACATATAAAATATGTGTTAGATTATAGTTGATTTTGGATTGTTAATAAAAATAAATTCTAAAATATTGATTATTTTCTCTGTTTTTTATTTCTTTTACTCGTTTTTTTAGTAATAGATGATGCTTTTTTCTTTCTTATCTTTTGATTTTTGGACTTGCTAGTTTTTTTATTTATTATCTCACTTATCTGCATCTGTAACTGCTTTACCTGAGATTGAAGACCATTTATTCTTTCAAACTGATCCTTGCTCTCATCATAATGCATTTGTAAGGTTTGAACTTGTTGTGCTAAATTTTCTATCTGAACTGATTGTCCTTTAAGTTGTTGTTCTAATACATCATCATCATTTGTATCTGCTAGTATATTCTCCTCATTTTCTGCATCCGCATCTTCTTCTATAACCGAAGTGGGGCCTATGCTAACAACACGTTCTTCTACTACTTGTAGTTCTTCAGGTGCTTCTTGCTCCTCTTCTTCTATATCTTCCTCTTCATCATCAATTTTTTCAAATGTGATACCTACTTCGTTGTTTTCATCTTCATTTGACATTCCATAGAATAAGAAATGGTCTCTTAAAATAGTTGTATATTACAGAACTCTATATTGAACTAAGTAAAAATCTTCTAAATTCATAGCTTGTTTCCTCCTGAAACTTCTACTAATAGTAGCAACTATATAATATCAAGTGAAGTATATGAGCTCTTCATAGTATTTTGTTCCATATTGTGAAATATATTATAATAACTCATTTTGATATAAAACACTCTCCCTCTCTGTTTGGTGTTTCAACTATTATAAAGAAAGTTCGTATGTGGATTATATCCCCATTATGGTTTGTAGAAATATCTGTGAAAGAATTTATTCAAAAATACAAGTAGGTGAAGCCAATTATTCTGTCGGTAAAAAATATTGTAGAAGATGCGAAATTTACCTATATCATAATGGAATTTTTTGTCCATGCTGCGGAATGCAGCTAAGGACAACACCAACAACTAAAAAAGGTAAAGAAAGACTTAGAAAATGAAGGATAAAGACTAAAAAGAAATATGCTTGCTTATTTTAAATAAATAGTTATTTAGAAATATTAAACCCTATATTAAGCAGGCTATATATAGCCATTAGAAGAGTGGATTTTTGAGAGTACACTAATTAATTATTAATATTATTGTTATAATCATTATTGTCTTGGTACATTATAATTATTTAAAATAGTAAACCATGACTACAAAAAGAAAGAGATGGATATCTTGTAATTGTATCTGTTACTGTTATTTCTTGCCAAGCAGAATATCCTTTGACAGATCGTATTCTTTTTCTGATAACAATTCTGCATGGGCATGTTCTGTAGTGCCTAGACTCTGGAAGTATCCTTCCGATTTAACACTGTCTACAGGTACCAAGCCATCATCATGTCCTGGGATCGTTGGATTTCCTTGTACAAGTGGCAACCAGTCACCAGCAATAGTATAGTATTTGGTATTTGGATTCATTTCAGCTTTTGTTGCGTTTGCACCAGGCCTCAAGTCATCTATAGCAGGTTTGCAGACATTACTTATTTCTGCTGCCGGTGATCCCGCATTAGGTGTTCCAATCATTATTAGATTTGCAATGTCACCTGTACCAGTAGCTAGGTATACTCTTGCATCCAATCCTCCTTTACTGTGACCTACGATATTGATCTTATCAGTGCCTGTTTGTTGTTTTATATCTTGTATTCTTTTCTCTAATTCTTTAGCATGTTCTAATGCTGATCCACATTTATCATCGGAGTCCTTGAAAGTTATTGTATAAAATGGGACATTATCTTTTTTGAGTAAATCCTCCCATTTCTTCCATATGGCTGCGTCCTCAGCATAACCATGTATTAACAGTACTGGAGTCGGTTTTTTCTCTAATGTCTGTAATTGGCCATTTGCCGGTAAAGAAGCAAATGAACCAATATAGATTAGTAATAATATGGATACAGATATGGATGCTGTGAATGTATTTTTCTTATTCATTTGAATGTGAAGTAGACATAAAGATATATAAAAAGTGACTATAGAAAAAATTTAAAAAACTACAATTTCCATCATGTTTCTGTTTATGTATTGGAGTTATGAAAGAGTAAGTAAGTATATGGAATAATATTATAGTTGATAACTTTCCAACAATGAGAAGGTATGAAAAGATTTAGGATGCAAGTGACATTTCCAAGGATTTATCAAAAATAAAAAATAAGCATTAGATAATACTGATGATAGTTTTCTATGTATAATAAAAACCTATTACAGGCATCACGCTAGAAATTGGCTCAAGATGTTTATTTTGTATGTACAACAGAAATAGATAGAGTTAAAGTCAGTCGTCTTAATCTCGTTTCAATAGTATATGTGTTATATTTTTATATGTGTCAATGTTTAAATTTACAAGCATATATAACTACCAATTCCTTGAATAATAAAGAAGTCGAATATCTGAAGGATAAATTAGATCTTTCTGAATTACCTGAAGAAGGAGGATATTATAAGGAAACTTATAGATCTGATAAAATGATTATCTTGCCATCAGAAATTGATGGTGAACGTTCAATAGCGACATCGATTTACTATTTGCTAGATGGTACTCAATTTTCGGCGTTTCATAGATTGATATCAGATGAGGTATGGCATTTTTACACAGGCAGTTCTGTCACCTTATATATTATTAGTAAAATGGAGATTCTATCAGAAGTCAAGTTAGGAAGTAACATTGAAAAAGGTGAGCATTTTCAGAGTCATGTGAAAGCAGGATCTTGGTTTGCTGCAACAGTAAATGATAAATCTTCGTATGCGTTATTAGGATGTACCGTTTCACCAGGATTTGATTATTTAGACTTTGAACTTGGAGATAGAAAAAAACTGATAGAGATGTATCCTCAGCACCGATCAACTATTGAAAGACTTACGAGAAGTGCAAGTAAGTAGTATTAATAGAAAGTCAATGCAACTGCCGGATAGTGGACAAAAAATTTCTCTTTATCAGTCGAATTATAAGACGGTAAAAAGAAAACTGATAATGAATCTATGGAATTGTAAAAAGATTTTATTTTATAGTTTATTCTTTGTCAGTTCATTTATGTTGTCTTGCCCGTTATTTTTCTACCATTAGAAATTCAATAAATCTCTATAAGCGTTAAAATAGCCAATGAGGATAATCAATATTATCAAAAATACTCGCCTATTAAATATCTAGGAGTATTGAAGGCAGTATTTTATCTAGTGCTAACCTAATGTGTGTGAAACGCTCAGACCATTACTAAAAGGGCATTATAGTTATTTTTAGCACATATTTTTTGTATAACTACATATAAAATTTTCAATTTCATAATATAATCCAAGTGGCCATTCTCAGAAAGCAAGTCTTTTTTAAATAGAAAATATTGTCTGCTTTAACTGAAAACTGATTTCTAGATTGTTAAGCAATCGATATTTCCTTCTTTTATTTCCTTGTAATCATTATCTTAATTTATAATTAGGGATGTTAGTGTTTATATTGAAGTAAACTGTAACACTCGACTTATATCTTTTGTTTTACTGACCATAACAAAAGGTCTCGCTAATGTTTATTTAATTAATCTGATGGCTTTTATTATTATTATCATCAACATCGTTATTATTATTCTTATTATTGAATATGCTATTAGAATATTTTGCTAATTTCTTTAAAGCGTCAATACGTTCTGCTCTTTCTATCTCTGCACCTTCAATTGCAGAGAAAAGATAAGAGATTGATTTATCATAGGTCTTACGTGCTACTGGGTATGGTACACCATCTTTACCGCCATGTGCAAAATTATACTTTACAGGATCTTCCCAAGAGGCTTTAGTTCCATAAATTAACTCTCCAATAAGAGAGAGTGCTCTTACAGTTGCTGGCCCGACTCCAGAAATAGTAAGCAATTGTTCGTAATTCTGTGGCTTAATATCATAAATTCGTTTGAATAGAGCCCAATCTAGTCTGCGAGGCATTTCGTACTTTTTAATTAATCTCTCACAGTTGTTATTAGATATTTTATATTCTCCATATTCATTATCAGAATTAATCCAATTATCTAGAGTATTTCTATCTGTTGCAGTTGTCAGTTTATAAACAGAAGATTTTAGGTTATCAACATCTGCATTGGCTAAGTCTACACAAATTTTTTGATTATCTTTTGATCCGAAAGCTGTCATATTAAGCGCATACGGAGATTTATATTCAGAGATGATACCTGCATGTGGTTCACAAATAAAATTCTTTACAGAGTCAGAAATCCAATGATATCTTCTTGCCATTTTGTTAGTGGAGTTCATTCCCTGTTGCACTATAGCCCAGTTTCCACGTTCATCAAAAAGAATAGTATGATGATATAGTGCGTAGCCATCTTGAACCGCCGCATTATCTACTTTGGCTGCCATTTTACTTGCGTATATCAAATTATTAATTTTGGTGGAAGATAAATTGTAATTTTTTTCGGCAAGTCTAGGTATATCTATTTTTGTTTCTGTAGATTGTTTTCCTTTACCTCCAGCGATAGAAATTCCATGAATATCATACTTTAACGACTGTTTTAAAACTCCTGTTACTACTGTTGTAACTCCCGAGGAATGCCAATCAAATCCAAGTACACATCCAAATGCCTGAAACCACAGAGGATCAGATAATCTTCTTAGAAACTCTTGCTGACCATATTCATCTATGATCACTTTTGATATTGCATATGACAGCTTTATCATTCGTCTGATTAGATATGAAGGAGCATGACCATCATGCAATGGAAGGTTGATAATAGAAGTTTTCATTAGATAGTTAAATAAAATATCTATTATGATCTATTTAATTTTTTAAATGAGTATGGAAATTTATTAGTATGATTGTTGTAGTAATTCACAAGGAAGCGACCTCCTAACTAATACTGCTATGGTGTTAATGAACACTATTTGGGATATCCTGTATAGTTACCTCTATAGAGAATGATGAATTTTTAATTAATTGTCATAATCTGTTCTAATTAATTATTGGATGATTCTTTTCTAATAGTCTTATAACTTTGCAAATTCTGTCATAAGTTGAGTTCCCATATATATTTGATATATATGATTAAAACAATGGAGAGCGGGAAAGAAAGAATACCTGCGTTTAAAATCTTATCTCTAAGAAATAAAATATTCTTTACTGACTTTAAAATATTCTATCATATTACCAATCCTCTACATCGGCCATTTGCTTTATTCTGTCACGCCATGACTGCTTGAGTAGTAGTTTATTTTCTCCTTCTATCGATGTTCTCTTGTTATCTTGAGTAGAGCTAATACCAGTTAATAATGATTGTATCGTTGTCCCTTGAATTTTTTGTATTGGCGCTTCATTGTTTTTGACTCCATTTCTTTCGTTGTATTCTACTTTAACGAACTGTGTGAGATCTTTAGGTTTATTTATATTAGAAGTATTTTCCTGCGATATCGATATTCTTCCTGCTTCATAGGTAATATCTGCTACCATTTCATCTTCTTGGCGATCTATTGTTCCTTTAACAATTCTTTTGTCTTGCTTTTGCACATCTTCGAATTCTTCTACAAGATATTCTCGTAGTAGCGCTATCTGTCCTATGATTTGTCCTCTACCAAAGTCTGAAAATCCGTTACTTTGAAGAAAGGATATATGTTTCAAAAGAACATTGTAATCAGCCAACTTGTCTCTTGCTTCTTGTATGGATATCATATATTCTATTTTCCCCTTACTCCACTCACAAGATTAACATTTACCTTTAAACCTATAGAAGTTCAATCATTTTGCCAAATTTGAAGCTAAAAGCTGATAACGTATCCAATTTTCTAATGTCTGAATATGAGAGTGTGTGTATTATAAATTTCTGATTGATGACTCTAAAAATTGCTAAATAGTAAATCTCTTAAATCTCGACTATCAGAATATCTATACAACAATTTTTTTCTAACCACACCAAGTTTGTAGAAATTTGGTTGCATATTTAGTTTCTTCAAATATTCTGTCGTAATCAGTTATGAATTTAAAATCCTTCATTTGAAGGGGAGTATTGTTTAATACAATTATATACTGTAGTCCTGCCTTTATTGCAGCTTCAACTCCTAATGGAGCATTCTCAACTACTATTGCTTCAACTGCGTCTATTTTCATCCTATTTAGCGCAGTAATAAAAGCAATAGGATCAGGTTTACCTCTGTCAATATCATCAGCGGTAATTATTACATCAAAATTATTTTTTCCAAAGGTTCTATCAATGAGAACTTCAACATCTTTTCTTGCAGAACCGCTAACTACAGCCTTTGTACATTTTAAGTGCTCAATTAACTCCTTGACATCATCAAATGTTCTTGGTGTTAGTATATCCTTAAAAATTTTATTTTTTCGTTCATTGACTTTTTGAGCAATAGAATAGTCATCATAATTTTTCTGTTCAAATATTTTTTTGACTAAATCATTCCCACGCATACCTTCTAATAAATAAATCCCCCTTTCGTCCACCTCAATATTTGTAACTTCTTTAAACGCAATTTTCCATGCCTTGTAATGATAAGGCATCGAATCTACTAGTACTCCGTCTAAATCAAAAATAACCCCTCTCATAAAATTTGTAGTATAGTTTATTAATTTAAATATATAGAATTTTACTATAATGCAGTGATAATATAGCCTAAACTACTTTTTATACCTAGATGGGTTAGGGTAGTCCTTAGTATGATGTCGAAATCTTAATTATATTTTGTATCGAGCAAAACTAATAAACACTGAATTTACCTTTCTGCTGCACAAAAAATTGATTGATTTATTTTTCAATTCACACACGATACTGACCCAACGAACAAAAAATAATTCAACATATTTTTACCATTTATGGTAACTTTATTATCATAATGGTATATTATCTTTAGCGTTGTCTTTGCTAAGAGTCTACCAGGTTCTTTAAACGCAAAGAGTCTAGAAGCAGAAAGTAGGAGTACAAAAGATCCTGAAGTAAAGTTCACTCAGAAAACGAATATTATCGACATTAATGAACAAAACAAATCCAATTACTAGCATCTGTGAAGTTATTATTGCGATATTCTGAAGTTTATTTTTATGTTGAAATAACCAAGAAAGAAAATGAAACATTGAAAGATAAAAATTCGTTAAATGTTGTTGTATAAACTAATTTTTAATTTCTATCGAGATATATT
>DASQYF010000193.1:0-2601 GCA_035639375.1 Nitrososphaeraceae archaeon | reverse complement strand
TCATCATTCCAGTCTCATTCGTCATCATTCCAGTCTCATTCGTCATATTTTGTGCTATGACATATTGCCCGCTCACAGCAACTAATGATGCTACGAGCACAACAGATAAGGCCGCCACAACTAATGGCACATAATTTCTTTGACTTGTTTTGTTCATACGTGTGATAGCTCAGCGTTACATAAAATATATCTATTTCTATCTTCTATTCTAAAGTAGAGTTCCTTTTTGTCTCATACGACAAAAGTCTATATGTAATCCTACGTATGTAAATGTAATAGTTCAAACTAAGCATGTAAATGACCTATAGCATTAGTCAACACTTTATTATAGCGTCTTTATTTTCTGATAATAACTATTCTTTCATCGCAATTCCTGTAGAAGAGCTAGAAGATAACCTTATGAAAGGATAATATTAAAGGCATATTATAAAAAAATAACAATTAATATTTGATTATAAGCAATAATTTGGCTTATATACACAGATAAGAAAATGAATATATGCCACTACAAACTCGAGTGCTGGATTCTCTAAATATTAACCCAGATGTGCTGGATGACGGTTTCAAAGGACTGCTTCCCTTTTGTCATACATTTTAATATTTCAAATATGTATGTTAAATTTCAGAGATAACTTAAGCGGCAAGGATCCTACAATTACTCTGGAGTAGTTTATAAAAGAATAAACATATATTTATTTACGGAGTCAATTTTGTGTTTAGACAATATATAATTTTAGTTAGATTACCCAATATATTTACTGCAGCATCTAATATTTTATCTGGATATTTTACAATAGTTGCTACTGTCTCGTCTTCTTTCATTAATTTACATCTCTTGTACTTGGTTGGTCTAATGACTTCATCTTCTTTGCTTTATCTTGCAGGAATAGTCTTTAATGACTATTTTGATATTGAAATAGATAAAAAAGAGCGGCTTACTAGACCTTTACCATCCGGAAAGATAACAAAACGAAAAGCATTAACAATCGCTATTTCGTCGATGATAGCTGCTAATGTTATTACTCTTGTTATTAATTGGACGAGCTTCATAATTGCGATTATTCTAACCACCATTATTATTGCCTACGATTATGGGTTGAAACATAATAATATTACCGGTCCAATTATTATGGGTCTTGCAAGATCTATTAATGTGATATTGGGAGCTAGTCCTGCATTATCAATGCTTCTGCTGTCTGTCACAGCCAGCAAAATGCTATTATTTATTGCTATTTCATTATTTCTATATATCGTAGCAATAAGTATTCTTAGTAAAAAAGAAGTCAGTGGTAAGGCAACGAATCTTATTATTATCTCCTCATTGTCAATTGTATTTGTTGATATAGCAGCGATAGCAATTGCAGGTCTTATTGGAATATTTCAACCTGCCGTATTTGCATTTTTAGTCTTATTCTCGGTGGTTATGATTATCACATTTAGACCAATACTAAGGGGTTTAGATAATCTCGCTCCAATTCATATTAGAGATATTATTAAGAACATGATAATATCTATTATTATCCTTGATTCTGTCTTCGTAAGTGGCTTGATTGGATTGCCTTATGGATTGGCAACTCTTCTTCTTCTAGTTCCGTCAGTTCTTCTGTCAAGAAAACTTTATCTGACCTAGCATCAGCATTATCTAATTTTAAATGAATGTGTGTGAAGAGGACTACAGAAAATACACATTATCTATATGGTATCTATATAATAGTGATGACTGGACCCAATTACTTATAACCATAATTGCTACAAGTTTACAAATGTTTTATTCTTTGAAGTAATCAGAATAGCATATACACCATGGAAACGCTCTGAATCTGAAACTTGTGGAGTGGCATCAATTTCTTGCTGTAAACAGTATCGTATATTTTAATAATATTACTCATCTAGTATATTTAAGTGGACCTTATATAGCACCTTATCTTCAAGGTTCAGTAGTGTACAATAACGAAACTTCATATATTACGAAATATGTTCCACACTCTTATGGCAGAAACTTTGGTTCTATGATGAGTTTTAACAAGGTAACAGAAATTTAAGGCAATGACGTCTGTAATAGGAATAATGTTATTGCTCGGGTTAGTATCACCAATAATATACAGCAATGATATAATATTTGATGGTTATCAATTTAATGGACATAATAGTTTCAGCTATACAACAGTCTATACACAACAGGACCTATTCTCAAAAATTGAAAAACTGCTAGTACCATTTATAAATACCACCTCAACTGAATTACAAAGGCTAATACCATTTTCAGATACACTTGGAGATAATATCCTCAAACACACTATTGCACTTTTTGTTGTAATCGATCCTATTGGAACAGTTCCTCTTTTTATTGCTCTAACCGAAAACATGAAAAAGGAGGAACGGAGAGCAGTTTCAAAGGTGGCTGTTATTACTGCAGCGGTGTTATTGATCCTATTTGCAGTAGCTGGCACGCAGATTCTTAGTATTTTCGGGATCACTGTATTCAGTTTTATGATTGCAGGTGGAGTTCTATTGTTCATCGTATCAATAGAATTACTGACTCATGGAGCATGGAGGTATGGTGGTACTGTATCAGGTGAGTCTGGAGTCGTTCCGCTTGCA
>DASQYF010000192.1:0-2230 GCA_035639375.1 Nitrososphaeraceae archaeon | reverse complement strand
ATTAGCTTCCTCTTCTCTATCTGGTTCACCTGATCTTATCATTCTGATATGACTATGTGAATCAATGAATGCAGGTGTAACAACTACGTCTTCTGCAATTATCTCACTTTCTTCTTGAGGTTTGCTACTTCCAAGATATTTTATTTCATCATCTTCAAATCCTATAAAATAATTCTGTCTCTCATCAACGCCATCAAACAATATTTTGGATTTAATTACTTTCATATATTATAATCAAATCTTTCTGGTTTTTCCTATTCTTAAATTTATACTATAAATAGTCTCTTGTAAAATGCCGGTCCTGTATAGAAGTAAAACCTATGTCTTTAAGCCTGCATTAGTCTTTACGCTTCTAATGGGACATTTTAGCTTACGACTCTGCAATCTACGACAATTTGATATTCTTGTAAAATTGTGATGTTAATATTTTCCTATATTCAGAGGTAGTTTAGACGCTCGATCAAAAGCGATCACTTTGTTATGATATAATAAAACGTATCAAAACTTGTTAACTGCACTTCAAACGGGTCCTCGTAAATTATGATCTATATTTACCTCCATTCATGAATGAAATTTTTACTCTGTTCTTCTATCATATAATTTAATAAGTTTAATCTAATAGCATACAACTTATTGATCATTTCGCCCCTCTACAAAAGTAATAAATTGATTGATAGCGAAGACCATATATGATATCATATATGCTATACAAGAAATTATAGATACCCAAGTGAGATAGATCCTTGCTTATCGTATCGGATTAAAAAAACGTTGGAACGGAGAGAAATGAAATTTGAGGAAGAAATTATGAACTACCAGATAGTGAATAAGAAGAATTGGATGAGAGAGGAAGAAGACGAAGATGAAGATGAAAAAGAGGGACTCATAGCTGGAGGAGCAGTTGAATAATATCCTTTTTTTGGTATATGTGCATAATAGGCATATTCATTAGATGATTAATTATTTCTGCTGTTCTCTCCTTATTTTAGCACAACAACCTAAACATTTATCATCTGCCAAATAGATCCTAAAGTAAGTTTACTTGAAATTCTATATAGGTTGCTGTGGATGGAGCTATACTGCTTGGAAAGGACCGTTCTATCCTTCTGATATTAAGAACTCCAAATGGTTAGAATTTTACTCTAAAGTTTTTGATTACGTAGAAATTGATTCTTCATTCTATAATAAGCCTAATGTAATTATGGTTAAACAATGGTTAAAAAAAACTCAAGAGGATTTTAGATTTACTGCTAAATTTCCAAAAGTTATAACACATGATAAACGTTTGAAGAATGTAGATAATGAATTACAATTATTTTTCAAAGCTATCGAACCTCTCTATGATAAAACTCTAGCTCTATTAATTCAGTTACCTCCTTCTATTGAAATAATGGAAGGATTACAACGACTTAGAGAACTTGTATATAAATTAGATAACAGATTCAGATACGCTGTAGAGGTTAGACATCAATCTTGGTTTCAAGACTTAGCATATAATTTCTTTGCTAATAACAATATATGTATGGTATGGAGTCAAATTGTAGGTATAAGAACACCACCAATAGTCACTTCGGATTTTCTGTATCTAAGATTCATAGGAGATAGAAGCTTACAGGAGAAAGACTTTGGAAGAATACAGAAGGATAGAAGCCCCGAAATGCGGAAATGGGTCAAGAGAATAAACAGGGCAGAGAAAAGTAATGAAGAAGAAAACAAGCGTCTAAAGTTTGCAATAGTAGCAGCAAACAACCACTACGCTGGATTTGGACCAATGTCTGTAAACATATTCAGAAAAATGATAGGTCTGAAAGAAGTTACATGGGATCAGAAAGATAAAGTACAACAACAAGAAATTAGCAATAGCAATTCAAATACTTGTGATTTAAAGAACAAAAAGAAGACGCAGAGAACACTCACTGATTTCTTGCAATGATTCGACCCTATTATTATTATTATTATTTTATATCACATAAATCTAAATAACAACAATCTTCATTTTTTTATGGAAGTCAGTTTGATGTCTCATTATATTTCAATTAACAATTTATCACGGTAAAATAAGAGAACAGATAAATATTATAAAGCATTTGTCGTACTAATGTGTCAAGTTACAATCGCATCTAGCTTACATCTGTTCAATACAAAATAAGCCTGAATTGTCTCATCTAATCAAGAAGATCTCAACCTAGCAAGCCATGACTATTGCACTTCCAATCAGAAAGCACCATAC
>DASQYF010000191.1:0-2787 GCA_035639375.1 Nitrososphaeraceae archaeon | reverse complement strand
TATTTACTCTATAAAGACCATTATAGCATGTTTTGTTAAGCGTGATGAGCCTGGCGGCTCTTTCAACATCGTTAAGCGGATTATTGTAATCTCTTAATTCGTAGTAGTATCGTGAAGGATTCTTTTTATATTCATTTTCATTTTTTTTAAGAACTTCAATTAGCCTCTCTACATCATTTTGTATAACCCTGTATGTATTAATTAATTCCCCGTTTAAATCAGAGAGATAAGCTGTAAATCGAATATTCTTGTTAGAGATTAGATGAAAGAACATTGCACCTCCACCTAAAAAAGGTTCAAAGTATTGATTGAATCCAGAGGGAATGAATTCATCTAATCTAGATAATAATTGAGTTTTTCCACCAGCCCATTTTACAAACGGATGAATTTGAGGAAGGTCGTTATGAAGGAGTCCTCGACTGTTTTGTGTTTGTACGGATCTACTCTGCATCGATACTCCAACGGAATATTACTGTTGTATCTTTTATTAATTACTATACTGCTATTAGGTTACTTTTAACTATCATTTCTACCATCAAATATGAACGTGTTGGTAACACAGTTCATAAATAGTTAAGAATAGACGGACAAGAGAAAACAGAGAGGGAAGAAAAGGGAATGGGGAATATGGGATATATGAAGAATCCATCAAAGCTCTTTACGATTCAATTAAACAATTACATTTTTAATCCGTTTGTTTCTAAAATTACTACTATAAATTGATTAAAGCAGTATTAAGATACGACAATGGTACTATATCGATAACAGGTAGTATTGTTCACATACCTTTTGCCACAATTGATCCAAGGACAAATCGCTTGAGAGCACAGGCATTATACTATCAAAATATTGTAGAGTATCTGAAGCAAAGTGAGATAGTATGTGATGATTATGTTTTAGATCTAATACCTTCTCCAAATATTTTGATAGGCAATACTAAAAATAATAACAATAACAACATCCACCAGCTAACTTTAAGAGACTATCAACAGAAGGCACTTGATAATTGGGCTAAAGCAGGTAAGAGAGGATGCGTAGTATTACCAACAGGCTCAGGCAAGACTGTTATTGGTGTAAAGGCAATAGAAATGGTCAATTCTGCCTCACTAATTATAGTCCCCACAATAGATCTTATGGATCAATGGACATCTGTACTTGCAAAATATTTTCTTAATGTGAAAATTGGAAATTTGGGTGGTGGGGTAGATGATATTCAGGCAATAACAGTATCGACATATGATTCAGCATACATAAGAGCATCTACTCTTGGTAACAGATTTGCTTTAATTATTCTTGATGAAGTTCACCATCTGGCTGCACCAGGTTATAGAACAATAGCAGAGCAGTTTGCATCTCCATTTCGTTTGGGATTGACTGCTACAATTGAAAGGGAAGATGAGTTACATAAAGAATTTCCAAGGCTTGTTGGCGGTGTAGTGTTTCAAGCACATGCTCTCGATCTTGCCAAAAACAAACATCTTGCTCCATATGAAATTGAAAGAAGACAAGTAGATATGCTGCCAGAAGAACTTGAAGAATACAAAAAGCAATTTGGCATATATCAAGTTTGTTTGAAGAAGGTAGGATTAAGAATGAACTATGCTGGTGCCTTTAGACGATTGATAATGATCTCTGGAAGAAGCAGTGTTGCAAGAGAGGCTGTGTTAGCAAGAAATAAGGCTATGGATATTGCATTAAACAGCAGATCTAAAATAGAAGAATTAAGGAAAATATTGGCAGAAAACATGGGTCTTAGGACAATAATATTTACTCAACATAACAAATTAGTATATGAAATAGCCGATAGATTTCTAATACCATTTATAACTCATAAATCCGGCAAGGAAGAAAGACAGGACACTTTAAGTGGATTTAAGGATGGAAGGTACAGCGCAATAGTCACATCCAAAGTTTTAGATGAAGGAGTAGATGTTCCAGATGCACAACTGGGAATAATCGTTAGTGGAACAGGCAGCAGCAGAGAATTTATCCAGCGATTAGGAAGATTGCTAAGACCCAAATCTGATTCAAATAGAAAAGCAAAGCTAATTGAAATTATATCCTCAGAAACCCGAGAGACAGGAACCAGTGCTAAAAGGAAAAAGGCATTGAACAAGATGGATAGTAGTAGTAGTAATAATAATAATAGATAAAAAGAAGCCGATGACAGCAAAAGATTATTAAGATTAATTGTAACATAAAAATATTTGAAAATGCATAAAGCTAACTTCCAATAAAAGATATTACATAATTTTAGCATGAGTGAATATAATTTCAAAATTGAAGAAAGGAAAGTAAAAGGAGCTTTTGATGATGGGACTGCAGTGTCTTAGGAAAGACATGGCAAGGTCAATTAGCAGGGATTTAAATTATCTTAGAGAACAAGCAGGGGCCAATTATAAAGGATACATTAACCAAAGACGACGAATATGAGAAGTGCCTTGTTGAATTACTGCAATTCTAAAGAAAGCATCGAATAATTTACAACAGACAGAAGATAAAAAGGAAAAGATACAGGCTTTGCCTTTAACCAAAGAATGTTATTCACTAAGCTAGAGTTACCTACAAAAGCGAAAGTAGTAAATGATGCGTTAGCTTTTAGAACAATCAATCATCTAAGAAGCTAAAGATACAAATCATCTATTGCTATATGCAGTATTATATGACAATTTCTGAGCGGACAAAACATGTTGAACCTCATATCAAAGAAAGTAACTACATACGGGATTTAGTATTTGGATTTGGTGATGGAGTTAACACATCATTAGGGATTGTAGCTGGTGTTGG
>DASQYF010000190.1:0-3089 GCA_035639375.1 Nitrososphaeraceae archaeon | reverse complement strand
AATAGTAATTTTCTTTGTGTCTAAGGGAAAAATACTATAATATTTTTTAAAAGTCATATACTATCATTAGATGATACTAGTGAAATTTATTTATTATTTCTCTCTATAATAATTAATAATATCTTAGTTCTGAAAGCTTCTATTCGTATTCCCATCAACTAAAAGCCAACATGAATTTGCCTCTAGCACGTTCTTCCTTTCTTTCTACCCTTTTCTCCTGCTTCTAGATATATTGGACAACAGCGCTAAGACCCCATTCATTATGATATTTTGCCTTTTCACAAAAGGGTTTGGATCGCTCCGTCATGGATCCGCAGGATATCAATAGAATAAAAAAAAAATCTTCGACATCTCAGTGTATTTCTCTCTGCTCTTGGGTACCTAATTACAAATGGGAATATTGAATATGGATCGGACGATTCGATTCTATTTCTATCACTATTACTATTCTTTTTCCCTTCTCATTATTATTATTATTACAGAGTCCTAATAAAGAAATGACATCACACGGATTCAATGGAACGCAAGACAGATCTGACTCAATAATTCCTGCACCAACATCGCAATTAGTGCACTAGATACATTAATTGTATAAAATTCAAATAGAATATCGATTGTGAAATAGTATAACAAAATTGAAAATCAAAAGTCAAACGGTCTTGGCTGCAATAATATTATTCGGCATTATATTAGTTAACAATAATGGTTTTAGTTCCCTTGTACCTGCATATAGCCAAGGACAAAATATCAATAGCACTTCTTCCCCATCTTCTTCTTTCCAGTCTAAAGCCTCTATGATAGATAACCTGCCTTCTCAAAAAGTTACAGTAGGTGATATAGATATAGCATATAAAAAAGTGGGTAAAGGTAGTGGTGCTAAGCCAATTATTCTAATCACTGGACTTGGTGCTACCATGGATATGTGGAATCCCCTTTTATTAGAGCAACTATCATCATCAAATCATACAGTAATAATTTTCGATAATCGCGGAGCAGGAGAATCAACTGCAGGAGGAACAAAGGAATTTTCAATCAGTCAGTTTGCAAACGATACAGTGGGTCTGCTTGAGGCTTTAAAAATAGACAAAGCAGATGTTCTCGGATGGTCTATGGGTTCATTCATTGCTCAGGAAGTAGCATTGACAAACCCAGACAAAGTTGGTAGTCTTATCCTCTATGCCTCAGGCTGTGGTGGCAAAGAAGCCAAGCCTCCAAGTCCTGAAGTAATAAAGACCCTTAGCAATACTTCAATGCCTCCTCAAGAATTACGACAGAAACTTATATCTTTATTATTTCCAACTGTCTGGTTCAAAGCAAATCCAGATTTCCTGAACTACTTTCCAATTCCTAAAGAATCAGTGTCTCCTGAAATAATGGGAAAACAATCAGAAGCAATAGCAAAATGGAGTGGTACATGCAATGCTATTCCTAAGATTACTCAACCTACTTTGATTATAGTTGGAACAGAAGATATAGTTACTCCAGCAGCTAATTCATTAATACTAGTAGAAAGAATTCCTTCGTCATGGCTTGTTCAGATAAGAGATGCTGGACACGGGCTGATGTATCAGTATCCTGATGAGTTTAACAGAGTATTAATGACATTCTTAGAATATAATAGTTAATTGCGTAAATAAGAAGAGTTAACATAGAGTCAGCGTCATAGACATAGTATCTTCGACACTACAACATTTCAGTTATGAATGCTGATATCGGTGCTAAAAGTAGGCTCTAATATACTTAAGAATAGTAAATTTTAAGTTTTATGTTGTTTTATGATAAATATTTAACTAGTTGAATACTACCAACTCCTCAACTTCACACGCACATCAGTAATCAGACGTTAGTTTTTCTATTTTTCCTCCATTGCAAGGCTATAATGTGATTGAAGCAGCAAAATTTCCTTTAATCTTGATATTTCTTTTCTATGCTCACTAATATTCCAAATCCAAAATGAGTTGTACCTTAATCTTTTAAAGAGTTCTTTTTGGCTAGTAACAATTTAAGATATAACTAACTTGTATAAATACTTGAACATCATAGTATATAATGTGCCTATTAAGAACATTAGCTATAGGCTTTTCTGCTGATGAATCGTGAGATAAGAATAGAGCATGTTATATCCTTTGCTGATGCAATTTTTGCATTTTCGATAACTTTTATGGCTATTTCAATCCAGATACCAGACTTACCAGAAAATCTTACCCAGCCACAAGTTATCAACAGGTTGTTAGAGTTACGTCCTCAATTTGAGATCTATGTGATTAGTTTTTTCGTGATAGGAATTTACTGGATCTCATATCATCAAGTCTTCAATCGCATAGCAGATTCCCATCCAATCATGGTATGGTTAACTCTCATATTCTTATTTTTCATAACGCTTATCTCATTTGCCACTGACCTGCAAGTAGATTACGGTTTCTATCAGATTGTTTTTATATTATATGCATTAGTTCTAACTTTGGCCGGCTCGTTACTAACGCTGATTTGGTTACATGCGACGAAGAATAGATTAATTGATAAGAGTCTGAGTAAAACTGAGATACAAAATATTTCTTTGCAGTCTATACTTCCACCCTCTATTTTTGCAATTTCAATTCTGATTTCTGTTATTAACTTACAAATCGCATATTACTTTTGGATGGTTATAATACCTGCGAAGATAATCACACGCAAGAAATACCAACAGTAAATCTATCAATATTTACTGGCAAATTCTTTGAGTTATTGCTAACCACTGTATTTTCTAGTATAACAAATAGTTTAAGCCAAATATTGACAACGACTGGCTAGTAATAATGTAGGGACTTACTATTTCCATTCCCATATTTTTCCTTCTGAGTTACCCATCTCGTCTGCCTCATATTCAAAAACTCCAACCAAGTTGTTAAGAAAAGCAAGTTTTCCTGATGTTGTAGATGATGTGCTACAAATTACTGAGCCTACGTCTCTTCTCTTCTGCCTGAATGATGGGCTATTCCTTGTCCAGTCCATGTTGCCATTTCACTAGGATCGTCTTTGCCATGAAGACTCCTTTACCTTCAGCATAATATGCTCCTCCAAGTCGGGGAATGCTCCAATATGCCACG
>DASQYF010000189.1:0-2247 GCA_035639375.1 Nitrososphaeraceae archaeon | reverse complement strand
AGGTATTAGTGGAGGTGGCAGTGTCGATAGCAGCCATGCTGCTGCAACAGCCTCATCATTAGCAATGACTAGCTTTGGTATTCCATTAACTGGTAGTATGTCAGCAGGATTTACTATTGGATTTATGAAAGGATGATGATGAAAATAATAATAATAATTGACTAGTCTAATGGCAAGGGAATCCAGATGCGTGTCTCATGTCATGATAAAATTCATGTAACCACTTTGTATCAAAAGCTTTCTGGCCCTGAACTAAACTGAATAAATGGCCCTGATCGTATCCTACTACAAAAGTACCAAATAGTAAAACTCCAAGCAAAATGCTTATTGCGATCTTAGGTACATTGTCAATTCCTTTGGCAATAGCTTGCGGTTCTTCTAACATTGTGGGATACTAAGATCAAGAAGTACTAAAGTTTATAAGAATATCGCCTAAGAGGTTTTATCAGCAAAGTTCGTTTCCTGAGTAACACGCAAAATGTATCTTGATAGAAATTGAAATAAGAAAATTTATTCGCTGGCAAATAATTACAAATCGTACCTTAGAAACTGATAGATGCTTACGATCAAGTATTTCTAAATCTAAACTTTGATTAATGTTGACGTTTACAAAGGAGTAAACAGGCAGAATATACAAATATGTCTATCTCATTTATATACTTACGATTAAGTAAAAATATTATAACTCTAGTGCATCAATAATAGAAATTTTACATCTTTTTATTTAAAGCATAAATACACTTATCATTAATAATACTAATAATATGGTTCAAATGCGTGAATTTCATGATGGAGAGTCTATTAGAGTCAAAGAGAAAGATCCTATAATTCCTGATCCTAGAAGATTTCCCAAATACATAACAGGAAAAGTAGGAAAAGTTAGGAAAGTGCGTGGTTATGTCCATTGTCCTCCAGATCATGAGAAGCGTCCACCTTATCATTCATGCATCTTCGATTTAAGTCAAATTTCACCTAATGCTACGCCTAATGATAAGGTCGTTATGGAGGTTTATGAGGATTTGATGGCGTATGAACCACTATCCAGCTTATCACCAAGGAGGTCTAAATAAGTAATGACTACAACAGATGAGGAACTACAACAAATTTTAGATAATGACCCTCATAAACCTATAAATCCCCTGAGCGCATATTTAACACCTACACTTCCCGATTATCTGTGGAAGCTTGTTGCTTTTGAAGAATTCTTATGTGGTAATCAGATAATAGCTTTCGAAGAAAGCCGACGCAAGAAAGATGAACTTGAAGCAAAGAAGGGTTTCCAGTTTGGAGTATCATACTTTGACCATAGAATTATACGCATAAGAGAGGTTCTTAAAGATAAGGGACTGATTAAGGAAGCTGACCTTCAGGCCGAAGTAGAAAGGCAAAAAGGTCATTACGAAAAGAAGGGCAAAAAACCAGCAAATCCACTTGAGATAGAGGTCCTAGCAATGATTAACTTGACGTTGGGAGATAGTATGATCCTTAGCAGAGGCTTTGAACGCCATTATGAACAAATGAAAGGAAGAACTCCAATCACAGGTGCCAAAGTTGTTGCCAAAGCATGGGTTGATCCTGATTTCAAAGCCTTACTTAAAGTAGATCCAAAAGAAGCGATTCTTGGATGGGAACCCTCTGTCATTTATGCAAAAGATAAAGAGATAATTGACCCAAATGGGTTGGAGATATTGGAAAATACAAAGACGCTTCGTAATGTAGTAGTATGTACTCTTTGTTCTTGTTATCCTAGGGAATATCTAGGAGAACCACCATTGTGGTACATAAGTAAAGAGTACAAACAAAGGATAATTAACGAACCCAGGAAATATTTAGCCGACTATGGATTGAAATTGGCAGATGATGTCGAAATTAGGGTGTACGATACTACAGCGGATATACACTACATGGTCTTACCTATGCGACCTGAAGGTACAGAAAGACTTTCTGAAGAAGAGCTATCCATGTTAGTAACCAGAGATAGCATACTTGGTGTAGGCGATCCCCTTCCTCCAGACCGACTTCCAGCTGTGAAGGAAGCTATTATGTCAAAGGGTCATCTTTTATCCTATCCCTGATCCTATCTTTGTTAGTGCCATTTGCTCATAATCATTAACTGATAGAAGTTATAGCTGATACATTTATTGTGATAGTTTTCTATTTGTGCAGTTTCAGCATAAGTTTTGTGCTGGTCAAAATATAGATCTATAATACGCTTTCTTCTTTGGTCTTATTTGCATATGATGTTCT
>DASQYF010000188.1:0-2804 GCA_035639375.1 Nitrososphaeraceae archaeon | reverse complement strand
CAAGAAGAGCAAAGCAATACTTAATAATTCAAAGAAAAACTTCCATGACTATCACTCTGTGTTAATATGATAAAGGTTCAGCACGATCTTTACCCTTAATTTTCATTTGGTACCAAAGTTTTGATAAAAGGTTAATATCCTATAATATTTGAATTAATATAGTAATACAATTTATTGTTATCGGACTTATGAATACAAAGACAAAATGGAGCATATTTGCGGCTGTAATTGCATTGGCTATTGTAATTCAAATTAGTTTCATAATTCCTGCACATGCCTTAACGTACTATTTCAACTGCATATCAAGAATAGCTAACAAGAATGGAACCATTACTCTTGAAAATGCTGTAAATTGTTATGATAAGGTGTTTAAGGGAGCCAAACAGGTACAGTTACAAGCACAAAATAATAATACCACTACATTATCTTCATAATGATTATCAGCTTTATACCATTTTTCAAGTATAGCAGATATAAATAACAGTATTTGAATTATTGATTAAGTATATAGACAACTCCTTTATTTAATGGACTGATACTCACAATGATTTTCTGTTATTCTTGTTATGTTAGGCATAATAGATTTCTCATCTGATGCATTTGGTTCTATATCTCCAGTTGATATAATCTCTTTATCTTTGACTCTTCTCCAATAAATCATGCTTTTCATCAGTAGGATTTTGGATAGCCATGGTATTATTAGTATTAGTTATTAATTTTAAAGAAAGATGGAATTCACTACTATTATATCAGACGATCAATACCTAGTCTATTCTTTATTTCTATATATCAACAATACTTCTTTAATAAAATGCTGTATTATATTCATACTATTCATATCTATGTTTTTATCTTATTCCAATACAGCCATTTCTTACAGTAAATCTTTGCTTAATCTACTTTAAACGCCTGAATAAGGAATGTAAAGGATGATAGGCCTTAGTCTGTATGAAAAAATTAACGAAATACATCGTAAGCATAGGTACACTTCATAACAGTACATGAGGTAAACAAATCTATCTTTAACAGAAGTATTTGCATCAACAGTTCCTTTAATGACTTGAGACTTCCATATTCTATACAAGATGTTTTTGTATTTATATATACTCAAAGACATAGAATCAAAGATAAGGAAGTTATTATTATTCGACAGGCATATGAAAGTTAATCATACAACCGTTGCTCTAGTAGTTAGTGTGTAAATAAAGCTAAAATTTTTACAAAAGAAATTGACTTAAGTGTTTAAAAAGCCTGAAAATAAGTTAAGTATACTGGTGTGACTTAGAAATAATAATTATGAGAGCATTTTTCAAAATCAGTTTTATATGGATAAATATTTGCTTTTCTTTTGATTGCTCAATTTTTTAAGGTCTTATTCATCAGCAGTTGTACGATTTTATTTTGTTGAGATAATAACAAAGCCATAATCAACGGTTTACTTGGAAATGCTTCACATTGTGAGTTAATAATAACCATAGAATATCTATAATAACCATTTAACATATCTTTAAATTCCTTCTTATCTTTCTCTGTATTCAATCTACTATCTGCAGAACCTTGCCATGATTCGATTTGTTTGATTAAAATATCTTCTTCTGAATATAATCCCATGGTTTAACACTATTAACAGTTCTTTTTAAGATTTGAATATCCCTATAGAGAGGGCGGGGGGTCGGTAGTGGTATCTTAAAAAGGCTACATATTAAGCAAGAGATTTTATTATACTGATTAAATGCCAAGGACATGATAAAGGGCAAATAACATAACAACTCAATCCTTCTATATCCGAGGAAGATAAATCCAATCGAACCATAATTATATAAAGAATAAGTATTGATTTGTAAGGTATAATAGGTAAATTCTCATAAAAATTATGCTACTATTCTGTGCAGTTAATAAACGATCTCACAACTTCTGTCCATCCATCTGCGATATTTTTTTGATTATATCCACCTCCGCCTAATGCTATTATTCTTCCATCACAGTGCTTGTGTGAGAGCTGATGTAGTTTATCCGCTGCATATCTATGTGCTTTAGATGTATATTTCAAATGTGTTAATGGATCACCGTCTATGCAATCGGCACCACATTGTAGAATAATCAATTGAGGCTTTGCAGTATTATCAATAAATTCTTCTACTCTACTAAATGCATCAATAAATTCATTATCATCTGAATTGAGATTCAATGGTATATTTATTTTGGTACCTTTAGCAGTACCTATTCCTATTTCTGATTCATTACCAGTACCAGGATAAAGATAACGACCGTCCTCATGTATATCTGCAATAAAGAGCATAGGATCGTCTTCGAATTCATAATAAACTCCATCACCATGATGTGCATCTATATCCACATATACTATTCTGTCTAGAGCATATTTCTTTCGTGCCATCATGCTTACAACACCTATATCATTAAAGACACAAAATCCTCCTGCAGATCCTCTTCTTGCATGATGAAGTCCTCCAATGGGATTAAATGCATGCACTATTCCATCTGTTTTTTTCATTACTAAATCCAAAGCTTTGAGGCTTGTGCCAACTATGTAGGAAGAAGCTTCGAAAACACCTTTAAATGCAGGTGTATCGCCAAGATCTAGAAGACCAGTTCCATGTTTTGAAGCTTTCTTAATAAATTCGACGTAATCTTTATCGTGGAATTCAAGTAGAGTTTCTTCTTTGACTGTAACTGGTTTTTCTATTCGAATTTGAGTAGATTTATCAAGATTTAAGGCAGTAAACTTTGACCAGAATGCATAGATTCTATCTGAATTAAATGGATGTGATTTACCAAAACCATAT
>DASQYF010000187.1:0-2694 GCA_035639375.1 Nitrososphaeraceae archaeon | reverse complement strand
AACATCAAATGCGATCAATGCGGCATTACGTTCACGACAGAACAAGATAAAGAAGAACATATGAAATTAGAACATAAGGAACATCAAAGACCTACAGGCGTGACTTAGCATGAATTAAGAAAGTTGGCTGTGTTTGAATTTATTTTCATATCACATAATCTTAGGTTTAAAATGATTAGAACACAATTAGTAGTTTGAATTCAATTACACAAAATTGTTTCTCTGATTATGTCTCTGAATTAATGGGGCGCTCATGATATATTTATTTGCAATAATATATTAATTAGTATAAGAAATTAAATAATAATATTATAATATTAGTTAGTTCTTATCATATTTTATATTTTATAAATCATTAATAATAATGAGCGTAAGTGAATAACCATCGCTGCTGCCAATTAAGCACGTTGACTTTCACAATATACGTATAGTAAGAACCGACTATATCCGAATCGAGGCGTACTATCAAAATTATTGATTATCTGTTTGTTTAGGCAATAGAACCGTCTGTCGAAATCCCTCGTTACTATCATTCATACAGGTTTATAAAAAAGATATTAGAACTAAGAAACTGTTATCCTACAATAGAAAATTTTATTTAGATAGAAGCTCATATATGTTATATCCTATTATCTAGTCTATTTGTTAATTGAAAATCTTTGATAGCCTATTGAGAAAAAAGTCTAATTTTATATCTAAAAATAAGATTGTAAGAATTTTTGTTTGTGGACCAACAGTTTACGATTATTGTCATCTTGGACACGCACGTATATTCTTTTTCTATGATTTTATGATGAGATATTTACTTCTCAAAGGCTTGTCTCCAATTGTTCTTGTCAATATTACTGACATTGATCCGAAAATAACTGCACGAGCGAATATTGAAGGCTTGTCAACAGAGGCTCTTACAAACAAATACATTGATGAGCTATATTATGATTTAATATCATGTGGTATCACTACTTCCTTTAATTTTGTTAGGGTATCAGATTATGTGAATACTGCTGCAAAGCTGGTCACAGATTTGCTCGAACGGAACTTAGCGTATTCTCGCAATGGAAATATCTATTTGAATACAGCTAGATTAAAGGCATATGGAAAATTATCTCAAATGAATAAGAATGATCTAGACAATAGAAGACTTGACATTGGGCCCGGTAAGCTCAATCCTAGTGACATACTCATATGGAATGCAAGTGATGAGTTTGGCCAAAAGTATGACCATAAGATTCTAGGGAGTGGAATTCCGTGGTGGCATATGCAAGATACATCAGTTGCGATGTCAAACTTCAACGGAATATATGATGTACATGGTGGAGCAACAGAATTAATATATCCGCATCATGAATCTCATCTTGCACAACTTGAGGTTCTGACCTCCTCTTCTTGTCCTATACGTTATTGGACTCACGTAGGACTAGTAAAAATAAAAGGAAGGAAAATGTCCAATTCAGTAGGTAATACTATAAAGATTCGAGATCTCTTGAAAAGATACAATTCTAACACGCTGAGACTTTATCTTTTTTCCCAACACTATAGGGAATCTCTAATATTCTCCAGCTCCAAACTTAATAAATTTGAAATTATTGATAGGACCATAAGTAAAGCGATTGATAATGTCTTGACTCACAAAGAATCAAGTAATAACCCTGAATTATTGGCTAAATTCATTCGATATATTGAAGACGACTTTGATACGCCCAGAGCCCTAAGTCTACTGATTGATACAGCCAGATCACAGGACAAGGTTAAAGATCTTAAAAATATGGTGAATATTTTCGGACTCCAATATTAAAAGACGAATGGAATCCAACGAATTTTATTTCTGCTCTTTGTGGACAGAGCATCTAAAAATAAGTAATTGTGCAGATATCTTAGTTAATGAAAAACTCACTCAAGATTACTTTTTCAATCGACTGACCAATATGACTTGTAGCGACAATGGATCTGCTATAGACGAATGTGTTAGAATTTTCTTAAACAAAGGAACAAACTGTTATGTATATGTCACTGACGACAATAGAAAACTAGAAAGTATATTGTTGAAAAAACGATTCACTTTAGTAGATTCGATGTCAGTATTAAGATCCAGTATTTCAAACAATATTGAGTATGACAATAAAATCATTGACGTTATTAAAATTGATGGAGATTCAATTCCAATTTGGGTAGATGTATTCTGTCATGCCTTTGATGTACTTGATTGGAAATGTGAAGTCGAACGAATAATTAAATCACATTTTAAAGAACTCACTTTATTATTATCATTTCTAAATACCAAAAACAGTATCCCAGCTGGATGCGCAGCTTTATTCAATAGATCTAGTTTAATTGGTCTTTATTGTCTAGGAACATTGCCTGCTTTTAGAGGTCAGGGGATAGCAACGAAAATGATTAAAGTTGCTTTGGGAATCGCCCAGCGGAGACAATTAAATTTCATTTTTCTCCAGGCGTTTGCGAACGAAGGATTTATAAGTTTTTATAATAAGATTGGTTTTCAAACTCTGTATAAAAAAAAGATATATGCTTTTCTTAAAGAATAGACAAAGAATATTCATAGGAAATTTTTTATTTTGCTATCAACAGAGGTCCAGCTCATAATTTGACAATTAAGATTACTGGAAGGCTGTCAGATCTAATGAACGCGTGCTAATCTTATCTCTCCAAACCTGCAATATTATTAGCAAGTCTTTT
>DASQYF010000186.1:0-5555 GCA_035639375.1 Nitrososphaeraceae archaeon | reverse complement strand
TTCTACAACTTCTTTAACGTCACTATGGATAAGTTGAGGTATTGATTGTTCTTTTTGTTCTTCTGGTTCTTTCAAATTAGCGGTACCCACATATTCTTTCTCATCACTGACTTCAAAGTTGCCTTTAACTCCATCTAAATGACGAATCTCAGCAAATTTTAACATCTCTTTACAATAAGAGATATTATCTTTTGTAATCTCAGTAACATATCTAAACTTCACACCTCTATCTTTAGCAGCTGAAAATCTTTCTTTTCTTATAGATTCAGTTCCAATGATAATAGATGGTGCTGTAGAATCTATAACAGAATCTATTCTTTGTTTTGCTCTAGATACAAATTCTACAAGTGCTTTAGTTGAATCTTCAGTACCATGAAATACCTTTGTAGTTTCATTCTCATATTTATTATAATGATAATTATTATTGTTATTATTACCTGTACTGAAATTATTGTTATAACTGTTTTTCGTAGGTGTAAATTGTTTAATCTTGCCCTTTTTACTATTATAGTTATGCTTCTTTTTATTTTCGTCTTCTTTATCTCTATTTGTGCTATCTTTTATGAGCGTAATTACAACTCACCTTAGGTACCGTTTCCACATTATCCGAACCATGTCATTAATACTCCAATTAATTCTATGTTGAGTATAGTAAATAAATACATGTAGCGTAGATAGTATAATATCTCTTGATTTAAAAAGTACCAAATTAGTCTTTAGCAATAATGAAGCAAGCAAAATTGAAAACAGACAATGCCCTTTGTTTCAGGTGGTCGGTAATAGATAAATATTTTTAATTATAAGAAAGAGAAAATTGAGGAGTAAACGATAAAATCATGTGCTCATAATAATTAATATGTACGTTTGTTAATACACCAACATACGTATTTAGGGAAAATATCATACACTATGAGCCAATCAAAGCATTGTTTTCTATTGACTGATCATATTATTTATTTCTCATGAAATTTATCTAACGTGAATAACATGTATGATTCAAATCATCCTAAGTGACTGGGTGTACGTTTATTCATTTAAAAATTAAGAATTATAGAGGAAATCTACGGAGTCAATATCTAGACGGCAACTGCCAAAGTAGAAAATTCCCGCCAGCAAAATAGCAGATAAATCAAAGAATGCAGAGTAGGAGGTATGGTTTTTTTATTGGATTATATTAACTCATCATTAATTCAGTTAGTTATAAGTATCCTAATAAGATTACTTTTTAACTTGGAATCTATATAAAACGTAATAGTATCCTCTGCTGCCTTCGTATTTCATCGACTTCCGGCGTACCAAAGGTATCAAAGAATACGTAAGAAATGACCGGCCTTGCCATTACTATAATATTAGATTTGTTCTTATTTTCTTCTTTCTATTTTGCCTGATTTCATTATTTAACATAATCGTTCACATATAAAATGCATTCTCAGACTTACTTTTTATTTTTGATGTTCTTCTTTATGTCCTACCTTTGATTTTTACTAAATATTATCTAAGGGTATTTTATGTATTGGATAGTATTACCTTTTTGACAATGAGGATGTGGTCGACGACTGTATTTCCATGAAAACCTTTTCAAAAGTAGAGTACGGTTGCACACCTTGAATTGCCAACGGCTGTGTTCTATTAGACAAGAAAATGAAGGTAGGAATAGATTGTAGACCTATATTCTTTGCAAGGTTATCATTTTCGCTTACAACTTTAGAATATTTATGCGACGCAAGACAGTTAGAAAATTGCCCAAGGTCCGCTATTCCTGCATTACTACCAAGTTGCTTTAAATTATCTTCCGTTATCCACTCTTTATTTTCGTTTTCTCCGTTTTGGTACAACTCGTTATGATACGGCCAATATTTTCCTTGGTCGGCAGCACAATAAGATGCTTCTGCAGCTAATGTAGACCCTTTACCGACAATATTAGGAGTGGCAGTATTAGTAGTAGGACTTTCATTATTAATTATAAAATCTTTGAATAGATACCGTACTTGTCCTGTGTTTACGAAGTTTCTAAGTATATCATCCATGGTTTCTCTATGGAATTTTGCACAGGATTGACATTGATAATCTGCAAATTCGATCATTGTTATATCTGCTGTGCTGCTTCCAATCGCTGAGGCATTTTGAACCACAGGATTGTATAACTTTCGAATTACTTCATTTGGATTTTGCTCATTTCTGGAGGAATTTGAATTATTACTATTGTTAGAGCCAAAGGGCAAAACTGCAGCCAAAGTTCCTCCTATCATGATAGCTGCAAGAGCAATGCCAGCAATTAGAGCTTTCTTTCTGGTTTTCCTAGTATTACCTTTGTTTTTCATTACTATTAGATCCAATTACTTTTGAACATGACACACTTAAAAGTGCTAGAGAAATCCATTCTGATTATGATGATAATAACACAGAATCACAAAATAACTCTCTATTATTAGCTTTTAAAAGACTTCTTGGTAAGGTCTAAGCCTTAGATTCTAAACTCAAATCATCTGTAAAGTTTTTGTCTGTAAGTCGATCTCCGTGGCAGAGGGGGGTTCTGGCAATAGGGGCAGGTGCTACGATTGTAAGTGCCAGCAGCATTAGACACTATAACTAATTATATCAAATTTCGCACTTTAGATGAGTATTGATCTTATATAGATAGTCTTGTCACTTAAGTGTTGTTCAGGTATAATTTGAGATACGCTAGGGTTAAAGAAAATGTTAACCAAAGCTACCTGTCTTACAAAATCGAAGATTGGATCGCAAAAGGCAAAATCATGTATTTATTATTGTTTGCTAGTATATCAACGAAAAATACATTAGATACAAAGTCATTAGTTTTTGCAGAAGAATAAATAATATGAATTTACTCTCTGGCAGAATAAAGAAAATAGGCACCATTTCTATAATCACAATTGTTATACTTTCATATGGTTTATTCTTTTATCTCCAGAATATTACGGAGACTAATATTCGACACAGTCTTTTTGAACAACAAAAAATGCAGCAGATAGCATCTACGCGAGAAATTTCTGAACATATAGGTTCAGATCTTAGTTTGGTTACAGCTATGCTCGATAACTTGGCTAATTCTCATGATGTACAACAAGGAGATCTTTCCGGAAATGGAATCAAAACATTAATGAAAGAGAAATATAGTCAATTTAATAGTGTCATAGACAGACTATTTATTTTAGATAAAGATGACATTATGGTTAACAGTTTTGCCCCGCTAGGCTCAGAAACGTTCCTTGGTACCGACTTCTCTTTCAGAGATTGGGTAAAAGAGACAAAGATAGGGCTAAAACCGGTATTTTCTAATGGTTTTGAAAGACAAGACGTATATAGAATTTTTATAACCTTTCCTATAATAAACAGAGAATCAAGCCAATATGTTGGATTAATAGGGGCATCTATCCCTACTGTAAACTTTTTTGCACATTATGGAAATGTTGGAAATATAAGTTCACCGTTTTTAGTAGCGTTTGATAACAATGCAACTCTGCTGGCAATAAGTATAAATCAGACCTTAATGGGAAAGAACTTCTTTGGGCACGAAGTACAGCAATTTGTCAATCAAAATGAGATACTGAACAATCTAACACGTAACTTATTAGCTGGTAATTCAGGCTATGCAGTCTATGACTATGGAAAAGGTGAAAGATTGACTACAGCATATTCAATATTTGTAGATAATAAGCCTACATATTTTATTGAGATAGTCACGCCCACCTCGGAAGTCTATTCACACATTAACGATGTTCTTTTTACAGAAAGGATAAAGATGTTTTCACTTCTTGCAGGCACTACTGCTGCAATAGCTATTTTGATAATATTTCTTATTAAATGGAGCAGTATTTTAGGAGAGGAAGTAAAAAGGAGAACACGGGAATTGAACGTGTCAAATCAACAACTTCATTCAAAGACTGCAGAATTGAGGAAAACAAATGAGTCTCTAATAGAATCAAATAAGAAACTTGAATCAGCTTACAAACAGCTAGAGTTACATGATAAAATGCAAAAAGATTTTATAAATATAGCAGCACACGAGCTACGAACTCCGATACAACCCATACTTGGTCTGGTCCAAGTTTTACGATCTAGGATAGATAATCCCAATAACAAAGACAAAGACAGGATAGAAGAATCGTACCTATTAGATGTTGTTATAAGAAATGCAAGAAGATTACAGCGACTTGCAGAAGATATATTAGATGTTACAAGGATTGAAAGCCAAGCATTAACACTTAATAAGGAACGATTAAATTTAATTGAAGTAATATCAAATACCATACAAGATATTAAGAGTCAAGTTGACAGCAAAAAAGTCAACATACTATATGAGTCAGATAGAGATATTTTTGTAGAAGCTGATAAAGAGAGAATAATCCAAGTAATTTCCAATCTGTTAAGTAATGCTCTCAAATTTACAATAGAAGGACCTATATCGATTTCGGTAGAACAGAAAGACAGTTATGCAATTATTAGTATAAAAGATACTGGTTCTGGTATAGATTCTGAAATATTACCAAGACTATTTTCTAAATTTGCTTCAAAATCGTTTGAAGGTACAGGGCTAGGTCTCTTTATATCAAAGAGTATTATTGAAGATCATGGTGGAAAGATGTGGGCTGAAAATAATGCTGATGGAGAAAAAGGAGCTACATTTAGTTTTAGTCTTCCATTGATTGAACAGAAACTGAAGAATATATAAATAATAACAATATGTTATGTAATAAAATACCAAAGACATATACTGCTTACCGGTGAATTAATCAATCGGATTTATTCTCCCTTTATCTTACTGTCGAGAAGATACAGAAATCTTCCTTTTTGAAAAAGCTTCCCATTTAGAATAGTCTACATTAATCATTGATTTGTAAGGCGTCAGATAATGTCCTAATACGTTATTCTTATTATTGTATCTAAGGTTAAGTACTTCTTAGACTTATAATAAATAGTGTTACCATTCTAAGGAAACATAATAATAATACGGCTACAAGAAAGAACGTAATATAGATTGTTTCCTATGACAAGAGAAGTATGATCTAAAGATTAGGATGCATTGGAGAAAGAGATCTGAACTTGTCTTTCCTCTATTATCAGTATGGTTGTTGATAAACACATGATAATAAAGATAAGCTTTTGTTGGAACAGCTTACTTTTTATATTGTTTTAAATATTAAATAATCTCTCCATTCTTATTATGATTAGCTAAGAATCCGGCTAATAGGAATAGAAAGTCTATCACAAAAGCTATAAGTTTTGTAGTGGAATAGACTCCATGCTAAAAGAACAAATTATAAAGATCTCAGGTAAGCAAATAGATATAAACTATCATTTATCTGCAATCTTTCACAACCTTCAGTTTAAAACTAATAAATAAACAGTATTGATTCATAGATTATATGACTTGGCTGAGATTGCGAATATCTTTTATATAGACAGATGCAAAATATAGAATCAAATTCATAATTTCATGATTAATATAGTAAAGTGCATGTACTCTGATATCATAGAAAATGTTATTCTACTTATCTTGTACTTCTAACAACTGTTAAATTATATATTCAATA
>DASQYF010000185.1:0-3871 GCA_035639375.1 Nitrososphaeraceae archaeon | reverse complement strand
AGGTCGCAATCAGCAAATATTACTAGTGTAGCATTTCTTCTTGGAGTCATAGAAACTGCGGGCGGTTGTGTCCTGCACCTATACTAGGGCGTCATATTCATAATATAATAATTATGATATAAAAAAAAGAGTTTAAGAGTTTTGTTAAAGGCAACTATCACTATTGATAAATTTGTAATTCCGTTTTAGATAATTAATTAAACATATACTTCTATGAATAACAAGAATGGACACTGTTAAGAAGAATAATAAAAGAATAATATTAATGATCTAACCTTGATAGACATAATATTATTATTTCTGTTGAACCTGAAAATCAAAAGAGACTTTAGGTTTACTTGTACAAACTACAGAATAAGTAATGAGTACAAGAACGATTCACATCAGCAGATATATTATTCTTCTTCTAAATTGGCAACTCGCTAGTGTTATGTGCTTGATACTAATAATAATAATAACGATAATGATAATATTAAAAAAATCTCTCTTCTCTTTGTCTATTTGTCTTGTTCCTGTCGAAGGGTTCTAATCATAGTAATTAGTGTATCAAAATCTTTCTGGTCTAATTTTTCAATGATATCTATTTTTTCTTTTATTATTGTCTTTGCTTCTCCTACTAATCCAGAGTGAGCCTTTTCTAATCTTGTAGAGATTAACTTAGCCCCTAATGTAGATATGAAGGTTCCAAGAATACCTATACCTGCAAACATTAGAAATGTGGCTATTATCTTACCTTCTATAGTAACTGGATAAACATCTCCATATGCTATAGTTGTTACTGTTCCTACTGCCCACCACAAGGCAGCACCTAAATTAATTATATTAGCATTTGGATTTTCTGATTCAGCAAGATAGATACCTATGGAACCAAGAACCACAGTGACTGTTGAGAATAATGTTAGAAAAATAAATTGGGTGCTTTCAAAATATGATAAAAGTCTATACAGTCTAAATAATCTAAACAATGCAATAAGTCTCAGGCTACGTATAGCCGCTCCAACAATAGTTGGAGTATCAAGAACAGCATACAGTAATAATGGTAGCATAGCTGGAATCTCATACCAATGCTTGAAAATGAATTTGAAGCCTTCCTTTGAAGCTTTTAGTCTAACATAGTAATCAACCGATAACAAAATTACCACTATGAAATCGATGAAATAAATAACTAATATCTGAGTTTCTGATAGCGAAACATAATAATCAATTAGTATTATTACTAGTGATGCTACAATTAATATTGCTACAGATAACTCGATCTTTCTGTTTATGGTTGAACTAAAAGGAACAGTTCTAATAGCAAATAAAGTTTATCAAACTTGATAGATTAGAGAATTTTCCTTAGTCTGTCTGATTCTATAGCAAAAGTAGATCTCTGTAGTATATATTAATTGTTAATATGCTAAAGAACAGCAGTTATTGTTTACAGTATATGATGATATGAAAATATGAATTAATACTTCTTGCTATGTTTGCATTCCTAATGATGAAAATTATACAGCGCGCTAAAATTCTGTTATTATTAAAAGACACTATGACCTGACCTATTAAAAAGAGGAATAAAAGAAAGAAATTACCTATAGTTTACCTGTTATTTTAAAGAAATAAATGGTTCAATAAGATAAGTGATCCTCCGTCAGCATTGCTATGACATATTATTCAGTTTTCTTCAGAAAGTAGTTGTATCGTCTTTTTTATGCCAAATGTAAACGAATCGAAGTGATGACGTATTGTTCAATTTAATTACATAAAATGTATATTCTTATTTACTATAATATTGTGAATTATGCAATGCTCTCTTAGAGTACTCTGATAACTATAGTTATAACTCCTTATTCAATATTGTATTAACCATCCTTGACAAACATAAGACCATAGGATATTAGTTACTAACTTAAGTCAGGATACATAAACTCTACAATATAATTTGTTAAATCTGAAGTGAAGAAGACTATTATGATATCTAGGAATCTATAATTTTACATCCCTTAAGATCAAACAAATAAACAAAAATACACAGACTCATGCTTTATAAATGTCATTTCAACAAAAAATAATCATGGTTGAAGATTTTCTTAGGGGCCATGAAATGGATTTTTTAATAGATATATCCTTGTCGCTAATTGCTGGCACTCTCATTGGTATGGAAAGGGAGTCCCGAGGCAAACCAGCTGGAATAAGTACACATTCTTTTGTTATTGCAGGATCGATGATCTTTACTTATTTATCTGCATTAGTTGATCCTACCTCAACATCAAGGATTGCCGCCCAACTTATTACTGGAATTGGTTTTTTAGGTGCAGGGGTAATACTTAAAGGTGAAATTGATACCAAAAAAGGAGAAGCTGATAGTAATAAGGTCATTAATTTAACTACTGCCGCAAGTATATGGTTTTCAGGAGCTATAGGAATGGCAATAGGGTATAATTATTATTTTATGGCAATAATCTCAATCGCCTTTGCAGTGCTTGTGCCACGTATCCCAAGTATAAATAGAAAGAACAAGTTTACAGAAAAATGATAATAGGCATTTTATTCTTAAAAGAAATATGAGAGTCCTTTATTGTACTTTTCTTATACAACTAATTAGTTCAGCGATCCTATTACGCACACATTTCTCGACCAACCTCTGAGATTCTAATAAATATTGAGATTGTAAGATTAGTTCTTAATTCAGAAGACTATAAGGAATCCAATGATCATCATTATCATTATAAATGTTTATTATATCTTCTTCTTTTACTCTGTGTTCCACCTATAAATTCATTTTTTAGTAATTCAATTTGAAAAAACTAGATTTATTGTTCTTTCTTCACTCTGGCGATAAAGATTTGCTCTACGCGGACATTCATTATGAATATATGTGATCATATTGCTATTCTTTCTCTAAAGTATGAAAAAGTTTTTTGCTGTTACAAAAATATAATTAGAATGGGATCATACTTTCTAAAATTTTTATTTCTATTGAATCTCAGTTCTAGTTCCATCAGGATTATATCTATAAACCTTTCCTGCTTCTTCATCTGCTGTCTTTTTGTGTGAGCCATCGCATAGGGGCTGGTTACTACTTAATCCACACATACAAATCCACTTACTTACATTTCCTACTTTGACTTCCATCGGCCCTCTATCTTCTTTTCTAACGAGTCTTGCCATAGAAAATAGAAGTTCATACACTCTATTATAAATGTGATAGAAGATAGCAAGAGAAAACAAAAACATTATTACAAAGTAATGTTTTATCTTCTGGGTTATTAGTTCTATTACCAAGAACAATATTCTGCTGTTCCAATAGAATATATACATAGAAAAGATAGGGAGAGAAACCATCAGTCTTTAAGTCAACTCTTTCAAATTTCCTCTTGAGGCTAGGAATTCCATTTGTAGTTTAATTTTCCTTGGTGATGTAGTGTTCCTTACATTCATACTGGACCATCATTCTTATGAGGTCTGAATAGGTGACTAGAATCCCTTTGATTTGCTGTACAAGCTAGCCGTCTCGGACACATACTGGGCGGTAAGAATGAAAAGGAATGCGCTGATTGGAACAAGAATAGTGAAGCGCTAAATCCTACTTCTCTATTCTTAAGAGAAGAACCATAGGTCTCTTTCAAGTGTTTAGACATGAATTATGGTGATGGTCTACTGTTTTTAGGATCGTATTTGAGCATGGAAAGAGGCTATCTCTGTGTATGTATGTATGTATGTGTGTAATGAACCGACCTCCATCAACAGCAGCTGCAATCTTAATTATTTAGAAACTATTCTGATAAAACCGACTTACAATTCTCATACCAAACTTGTCCTTATTGGCAAATACAGATGGTTATCGTAAAGTCTCTTCATTCTTTTCGAATCCAAAATAGCATGAATG
>DASQYF010000184.1:0-5113 GCA_035639375.1 Nitrososphaeraceae archaeon | reverse complement strand
AACAACAGTCGCTTCAAGATTGCAGGAGGCGCATCAGGTATGGAAGTCTCATGGCAGGTAACAGGTATACGAAAGGATCCTTGGGGTAATGCTAACAGGATTCAGGTGGAGGAAGATAAGTCTGCTAAGGAACGAGGTTATTATCTACATCCAGATGTTTACGGTCAACCAGAAGAGAAAGGAATAAGCTACCTGCTCTTTCCAAAAGAAAAGCAAGAGGTGCTTATAAATAAGAAGAAGACTAACTTGTAGATCATCTTTGAGTTGAATTGAAACAAGCATATTTACCCTCTCTCTTTTGTTTTTCTAGTGAATACTTGGATGGGTATACTATTTATATACTAAGTATACATAGAATACCACTAGCATACTATAATAATCAAATCTAATGAATACGTTCGTTTAAAAAAATAACCATTTAGTATATTATCAGGATATTTTTAGTATTTAATAATAAAGAAGGAATATAAAAAACGGTACAAGTAAAATTCATAGGTCGAATTTCAAGTATGGGATCATAAACTCATTGTTTTAATCCCAAGTGAATTTAGAACTGAAGCATTGAAAATTAAAGGCAAACGTGCTATTATAACTGTTGATCCTGATGCTTATGACGAAATAATTAAAGGTAAATAAATAGATAAATAAATGAATAACTAAATACAAAAATACTTCGATAATAATAACAAAACAGATTAAATTAAAAGAAAACAGTGAAGTTTAATCATAAAGATAAACATCATCATCGTCATCATCATAATATAGTAATAAAATTAACATTACATGCGAGAAAAAAATGCAAAGTAGAGGAAGAAATAAAATAGATTAGAAAAAATAGTAAACAATCCGATACAAACTCTTTATGATAGATAATAAAGATAAATGCAAACGTTGGGTACTGTAATAGATTTTTATAAAAAAAACTTCTTAATAATCATTCATACTGCACTTAATCAATACGCGATAATTATAATTGCGATGTGGACAGATAAAGGAAGATTACAATCTTATGGCTTTCATAACATATGATCCTGAAGCAAAAGCATTATACATAGAATTACAAAGTGATAAGCGAATAGCAAAAACTATTCCTATTATGAATGGTAATTATATGGATATTTCAGATACTGGTGAAGCTGTAGGATTAGAAATATTATTTCCTGCATCTACGCCACAAGAGATTATTGATGCAATTATAAGATTAAAAGAAAAGGAAAAAGAAATAACATCAATAATAACCCAAAATAACAAAATAATAAACATACTTCAATAACAACTATTATAAATATATTATAATTATGTTAACTGTTTTTATTATTAATGTATCTTGTAATATCATTATAGAATCTTTGTTTGGTAATATTCTATAGAGGATAAATAATGTTTATGCAAATTTTTGAATTTATTTCTTTCTAGGCGTTTGTTATAAGTAGTATTTTTCAATTTCTGCCTTTGATTTGCAAATACCTGTACTAATTGTCTTTCCTGTGATTTTAATAATTGTGCTGCATTATATTCTTTTTTAACATCATACCATATCTTTTTAGAAGATAGTTTTTCCATGTAATTTAGCCATTTTATAAGACTATACTTAATTTCTAGATAAGCATAATATGCTCTTGAAATCCAAGAAATGGTTTTTTATTCAGTTTTTCAAAGTAGTTGCTTACATGTAAATACGGAAGTATGATATCTTCACTAACTGTTTTTCGTATATCATAAATACTTTTAATATTGGCTGTAGCAATATTGTTAGTCATTTGACTGAAGCTATCTCCTTCTGTTGTTGTTATTGTGTTTCTGTATTATTGTCATCATCAAGACTGTTAGCCATATAGTATTTTTATCTCTCGAAGAGACTGCGAAGGTCCTCCTTTTATACCATATGCTCAGGTTAATAGAGATAGTGTCTATTCTTAGTTAATTGTTAAATTAGATTATAGCCAATTGAAATTCGAACAACTTATGGATACACAAGAACAACAAAACCCTATGGGCAATACCAAACTTTTACAATACTTAAACGAAATGTTATCTGTAGAAAATGCTGCTAAAGAAAGACTACAATTTAGAATAGAAGAAACATCAATGTCCTTTACGAAACAACAATTACAAAAACATTTAGAAGAAACCAAAGCTCAACAACAAAGACTCAAAAATATCATTGGTAACAGAGGAGGAAATCCTACGTCTGCAAAAGCAGATTTGCCAATCATAAATCCTAAAACAGAGACAACTGCAAGAGTCGACGAAATGGTAGAATCAGCAACAACTACGGAAGAAAAAAAGGAGAGTATAAAATCTATTGTAGATGAGACAGAGAATGTTATGATGAAGCCTGAAAAGGAGCTGATGGAAGTTAAGCAGGATGCAATTATAGAAAATGCAGAAATTGTTGCATATAAAATGTTAATTGATGTAGCTGCTAAAGTAAATGCAGAAGATGCGATTATAGTCCTTAAACAAAATCTCCAAGAAGAAGAGTCTATGTTTAACTCGATTATGACAAACACTCCTAGGATGCTTGACCAGCTATGGCGTTACATAGAGTCTTCAGCTGGGACAAGAACACTAAATGCATGATCATTTCTTCAAATAGTGACATCATCACTATCAACATCCTTGACATTTTCTTTTGTACCTCCTAATGTAAGGTAATGTAGCGACTACTAAGCAATAGATACTGATCATTTGCTAAGCGAGCTGATAGTCATAGTTGCAGTATTATTCTTGAAGTCCCTCTGTATGTTGTGTTTGTAAAATGGCTTAAATGTCTCGTCTGCTGAGAAGCAGCTCTTGGCTGTAATTAAACCATCCGCTTGTTTGTGGTTTAATTAATTGTTCTTGACAACTCATATAGTGAGTAATTACAAACTTGGCAGCAAGTGCTGTATTAGCTATTCTGTTAATTTATGAAGAATTTTTAAAGGATGCGGTTTAGAGTCCACACAAGACGGATACTAGTAGAACTAGAGCATTGTTCTGATGATGTTGAGCTAGCAAAGACATTTAACGAAATGCCTAAGCTTTTCATAGCACTATTAAACATGCTTTTATAACTTGTAGTCGATATGTACAATACTATGTCTAATAGTTCTCAAAATTTTAGTTCCAGTCAGAAAATACCACACGAAGCAACACAACAAAAGAAATTAACAAAAATTGCTGCGCGATATATAGAGTTAGAGCAGTTTAAAGATTCCGACCATCATAAAGGATATTTCTGTTATAATTGCACTTATTTTGTGAAACCACATCATTGTGCTGTTGTAACGGATGAAGGTATGGACATTTTAGGCCGCTCATCTGGTGTTATTGCTCCACACGGGTTATGCTCATTATGGATGCCAAATGAAGCAGAGATACATGGTTCAAGTGTTGCAAGAAGCGATAAATCAGATGAATCGACTCCTGGTGTTTCAGCTAGCTTTTCATGTGATTTCTGTAATAAATCTTTCAATTCTAGAGAAGAACTCAGGCAACACTCAACACAGGAACACAGTAGATAATCTTAACTCCGGCATGGAAATACAATAATGAGTATCAAATTATGGCATTAGAAACAAATAACACTAGGTTCAAAAAAGCATTGAAATAAAGAGTAGTGAGCGAACAACGTCTGTATAGCATAATCTCTCTGCAATAGTGAGGTCTACCTATGGAGCATCTGGTTCTCAAGCTTTATAGTGCGATTCGTAATCCTGGATGGTTTGTGTTCTTTACCTTAAGTTGTTTTGCCTCTGCATCGTAAAATACATCTATATACTATCCGTCGATACAACTAGCATAGAACTCCTGTATCCGAGCTGCAGAGTTCCTATTCTATTAATTTGTCCTTGCTAGTTTCTTTTTGATATTCTGTGTTAATGTCTCTGTCCGGTTTGACAATTTTGTTTCCTGCTGCCTTTTTACCTTCTTGTCCTTTATCTATTATGTCCTTTACTTCATCTTCTCTTACTATATCTGACATCCTAACATATACAGATGTAGATAATATCCTATATAGTTAGAGTACAACATTATTCATAAAAGAGTTTGTGGCCAAAAAAAAGGTCCAGTTATTTTGGTCATAATTTTGAGTTATCTAAATATCTTGTGATAATAAAAAAAGATGGCGCTTGAAACAAACCCCATCTGAGGGTATAATCTTTTGAATACAATATAGAAGAAGCTTATACGAACAACAAGAGATTTAAATTCCAGGTTATGTGATTTTATTTTTAATTGATCTTGGAATAGGAATTCTTATTGTAGGTAGACTTCGATTTATTTTGCTCTTCTAACTAGTTTTTCCCATTGCTATTTGTACCTATCACGAGATTTATTTCCTTATTTTGATTTAATATTTTCGCTTCTCTACTTGTTGTTGTTGTATTTGTTGTGCTAACATTTTAAGCTCTGTATCAAGACCCGAGGCAAATTCTTGTTGTGAGTCTGGGAGACTTGGAATAGCTGCGCCTTCGGGATGACCATCAATAAGTTCTAAGTCACCATCACCGAATGGTGAAGAACCATTAAAGATCTTTGCCAATCCTGAACTTTGATTAGTAGCAGTAAATGTCCATTGTTGGTTATGGAGATTTCTATTTTCTAATTCTTTAACTTCGGGCATTTTTGAACTATCTAACTTCGGTACTGGTAAGGCTTTTCCCCAATTTACTCCTAAAGTCTCTAATGCTTTTGCAAAGACCTTTTCATGGGCTAAATCCCTAACTATGAGATAAGACACAGTAGCTCTGTATGCCTTATTATTATTCATTTCATAAAGTCTGCATTTCTGCAGTCTGCCTGTTGCCTCAAGCATCAGGTTATATATCATATTTAGAACTAGATTACCACTATCATATACGTAAGTAGCAGACCACGGATTACCAGCAGCATCAACCGGTCTAGAACTTTGTCCAGCTACTAGGAAATGGTGTATATTTGGCGACTCAAGTGCAACTGAAAGTGGAAGCTCTTCTGGATCGGCTTGTTTAGAAGCACCTTCAAGCAACATATTGATAGTATTGGATACGAGTTCCACATGACCCATTTCTTCTGTTGCAATGCTCCTTAGCAAATCTTGATATGCCTTTGCTTCTCCTCTAAAGTTCATATTCTGAAATAAATA
>DASQYF010000183.1:0-2489 GCA_035639375.1 Nitrososphaeraceae archaeon | reverse complement strand
AAGAGCAGCATCTAATAATAAATGATAACCTGCATCCACTATGACAATCCTGTGTTCATTGTACTCTTTTGTATTCACTATCCTAGAAACTAATATTGATGATTCAGCTACTAGAAATCTTCCGCTCTCAACAATAAGTGTAAATTTCCCATGATTTTCTGCAAGTCTATTCAATTTAGCCAAATAATTTTCGGCCATCTGGGATGGAGTAGGCACAGGCTCATGATAGAAAACCGGCGTCCCCCCACCAATATCAAATGTGTTGATCTGAAAGTTCTGATAGTCCTTCTTTATCTTTGTTATAAATGCGTCCATTTTGTCAAATGCATGTGCATAGCAAGAGAAATCTGTAATCTGCGATCCAAGATGAAAATGGAAGCCTTCGAATTTTAGTGAATCATTATCCATTACATGCTTTACCATTTTGGTTGCACTATCAATTGTTCCTCCGTTTAATGGAACACCAAATTTGCCATTTCTGTACGATGCACGAACCTCTGCTTTTACTCCCACCTCAGGATTCACACGGATCATTGTTAGAGGCTTGATATTCATTTTACTTGCTGCTTTGGTCAAATTTGTTATCCCATTAAATGAACTAACAACAACCCTCCTCACGCCAGCTTGCAGTACTTCTGAATATTCTTGTAATTCTTCAGTCACACTTGTATAGATGACATTTTCAGGATCTCCTTTACACTCCTTTAAAAAACGAAGTTCCCCAATTGATGTCAAATCAAAAGTTATTCCATCATTAATGAATGTGCGTAGAATTGCTGGGCTGAAGTTTGCCTTCATTGAATATGCGACTTTCACAGGTCCATTGAATTTTGAATATGCATTATGTAGTTCTCTAGCTTTTGAGTGTAATGTATCTTCATCGATTAAATAAAGTGGCGTTCCATATAGTGCAACTAGTTTGGCTATGTCACTTGGTTTTGCAAAACGGTTTAACGCTGGTGTCGTCAGATTAAGATTTTTCACCAGTTGGATTTGAGAATTTTTCATCAATTTTTTTTATGTGTTTTTATTTGTAAAAGACATAACTTAAAAACATTGCCCAATTAATTATTGATTGCAAGAGAAATCTGTCAAAAAATTTTAACTGATTTTATAAAAATATTTTAAGACAGGTGCTATTGTTAATCTAATTGAAGCAGAAATTTTTATTATGAAAAACTCTTTTGATGTCATTAATTCGATACGCATCGTCCCATGCGATATTCAAAGTATGAATTAATATGTCATATGTCTGAATAGATTACCCTAATAATATTTTTTATTATGTTACTACTTCTTTATTAATCTGCTATTATTGAACGTATTAGACATTGATATAGTCAAGATAATTTTGTCAATTATCTTATCGTTATTTCTACATATCCATTTCTATATTAAATTTAATACATTAGTCATATAAGAAGAAAATAAGTAATGAGTCTTTCTATGAATTCGAAATAAAATGAAGGAAGGAATGGCAGCTTATATCTTTTATTTATCTATAATATGGTACAGTGACCTTTTCACCAGGTTTACCTTCTCTTTGTGTCTTGATCTTTTTCACTGCTTCCTCAAAGTGGCGCATCATTACATGTGCTTCTGAAGCGTGTTTTGCTGCTTCCTCCGGTGTAGGATACTTTGCTAAATACTCATGTAATACAAGTGAAACTGCAGTATTTGCCACAGAACTGGTATCAGCACCGCTAAAGCCTTCAGTAAGCTCAGAAACTTTTGTTAGCTCTACATCAGGACCAATTGGTTTATCTTTTGAATGAATTTCCAGAATTTTTTGTCTTGCTCCCTTGTCTGGCATCGGAACAAATACAATTTTGTCGAATCTTCCTGGCCTAAGTAATGCAGGATCTATCATATCAGCCCTGTTTGTTGCTGCTAACACTACTACACCAGATAATGCCTGAATTCCATCTAGTTCTGTCAGCAATTGTGATACGACACGCTCAGTTACCATGCTATCTCCACCCATTCCCCTTGTAGGGGCTATTGAATCAATCTCATCAAAGAATACCACACATGGTGCTGCTTGTCTTGCTCTTCTGAATATTTCTCTTATTCCTCTTTCAGATTCACCAACCCACTTGCTTAGCAATTCAGGTCCTCTTACACTGATAAAGTTAGCCTCAGATTCAGTAGCCACAGCTTTTGCAAGAAGTGTCTTACCTGTACCAGAAGGGCCGTGCATTAACAAACCTTTTGGCATTGAGTGTCCTAGTTTAGTATACAAATCTGGATATCTTAATGGCCATTCTACTGCTTCTTGTAGTTCGCGTTTGACTTCTTCTAGTCCTCCTATTGCAGACCATGGAATATCTGGTGATTCGAGATAAACTTCTCTCATGGCAGATGGCATTACTTCTTTCACTGCGTTTTCAAAATCACTCATTGTCACTATAAGTTTGTTCAAAACTTCAGGAGCAAGCTTCTCATCTTCTAGGTTAAGTTCAGGCAGCAATCTTCTCAAACATTTCATG
>DASQYF010000182.1:0-2024 GCA_035639375.1 Nitrososphaeraceae archaeon | reverse complement strand
AAAAGCAGAAATAAGAAAATAATAAATTGAATGTTACGAATTTCTACAATACAAATATTCTTAATTAAGATAATATCAAGATATTATTACATTGATATTATTCTGTTTTATGCGATTAATGCAATGACATAGAAACCATTTTTGTTAGAGACACATAAAATATATCTTATTTTTATCATGTAACGACAATAGAAAAGATGGTAAGTTGTTGTTGTTATCTGTTTATCTAGCTCATCTCTCTGTGGCTTTATCCATTTTTGATTTAGCAATTAGAGAAGAAATTGCCAATTATAAAAAGTAATTCTTAAAAATGAAATATTATTAATATTAACCAAAAAATTATGGAGTAAAATCAGTATCCATTTACGTTAGAGATCCCCGTAGTGTCTAATTTGGAAACGATAAATAAAACTTGGCTAATTTAAGAATAAAACAAGTATTTAATAATTTCTGCTGTATTTTATGATTGAATGCAAAAATCAATGATCAAAATATCATTAAGAGAACAAATTGAGGATAAGAAAAGAATCATAGTATTACCAGGAGTTTTCGATGCGTTAAGCGCGAGAATTGCAGAACAAGTTGGCTTTGAGGCAATGTTTCAAACTGGATATGGTTCTGCTGCTACCCTTCTAGGAATGCCTGATTATGGATTTCTCAATGCTGGTGAAACTGTAGACAATGCTCGCCGGATCGTACGTTCTGTAAATGTTCCAGTCCTAGTTGATGTTGACACCGGATATGGTAATCCCTTAAGTGTGTGGCGCCTCGTTCGTGATCTAGAAAGTCTAGGAGCCAGCGGTATTTTTCTAGAGGATCAAGTATGGCCTAAAAGATGCGGGCATATGATAGGAAAAGATGTGATTTCTAAAAATGATTATATTTCAAAATTAAAAGCAGCATTAGAAGCGCGTAAAAGCAAGGATTTTATCGTTGTTGCAAGAACAGATGCCCGTGCTCCACTAGGTATAGATGAAGCTATCGAAAGAGGCAAAGAATATCGTAAAATAGGTGCAGATGTTGTCTTTGTCGAGGCTCCCAAAACAGTGGATGAATTAAAAAAAATAGCTGATGAAATAGACGCTCCTTTAGTAGCAAATATGATTGAAGAAGGAGTAACACCAAATTTGTCTGCGAATGAGCTATTAAAAATGGGCTATAGAATTGTAGTGTTTCCATTATCAGGATTATACGCTGCAGCATTCGCCATAAGAGAAGTGTTTACCGAACTAAGAAAGACTGGCGCGACAAAACAAGGACGTAAAATGATGGTTACATTCAAAGAATTTAATAAACTTGTAGATTTACAGAGATATTCGGAATTAGAGAAAAGGTATATTTGAGCTGCATTTCAGTGATAATCAAAGATACCAACGAAAAAACAATTGATTAATATAAAGAGAAGAAGGATATACATACATACAGACATGTAGTACTTCGTTTATTATTTCCTGACAACTCTATAGCAAAAGAACTTGTCAAACCATCATCAGTATTTGAAAAATCATTTATAAAGTAACATATTAAACTTGAGAAAAATAGCAGAAATGCTACTAATATAAAGATGAGGTGACGATCAAAAATTGACAAGTATTATTATTATGCTAACTGCATTGATGTAACAACAAAGTAAAATGAATTTGGACCTACTTTTAAAACAGATGCTTTTAAAAAGATAATAATTCATTTGATAAAAGGGTCTAATCAAAAAATCTTAAGTACTATATTATAGTTTATTATGAAGTGAGAAACAAAAAAAAACAACAACCTCCACCCATTTATGACGATAAAACATTAGAACATATGAAACGTTATTATAAAATTGAAAGTGATCATGAATTGCTACTATATATAAAAAGACACGGCCTAAGAGTAGACGATGGTGATGAGGATATCCAAGCATCGTCTTTATGAGGTGTTTTTTACACTCGACATCTGAAAGTATGCTATATATTATAGTGCAAATTCGAGTCTATAAAGCCAATTTTATTGAAATTATTATTTATAGGTCGAAAGGTTATATT
>DASQYF010000181.1:0-10372 GCA_035639375.1 Nitrososphaeraceae archaeon | reverse complement strand
AAGATTTGAAGACAACAAGTACTTCATCTATCTTTTTCGGACCAATACCCACATCCGAACATATTCCTGAAGCAGTCACATCTTTAGAAGTTACATATGGATATTCACCATAATAGAGAGATAGGAAAGTACCTTGTGTACCTTCCACAATCACATTTTCTTTATTGTCCAAGGCGTAATTAACAGAGGCGCTTACATCCTCAAGGTATAGGGACAACTCATTGATATCTCGAGCAAGTCCTAGGAGCCGTGAAGCGCGATCTGCATTTGCAGGGCCTGTTCCACTTCCTGTCGTACCTATAAAGGCTTTAAAGTGGTCTTGTACACTGTCTTTTTCAATGTGTTTTTGATTAATTATTCCGCATTGCGCGTCAATAAAGGTCCTATCGTCCGCATTGAACATTTCTATTTCTTTTAATAATATATCAGGATTAATCAGAACGCCAGCACCTATCAGCAATCGAGTCGAGAGATTTATTGCTGCGCTAGGCAACATTCTAACTTTGTATATTTTACCCTCGTGAACGAATGTATGGCCTGCGTTAGGCCCTACTCCGCCTCTAACAGCAATTGAATAGTTATCTTTTTTGGCAAGATATGCTATTATTTTTCCCTTCCCTTCATCGCCATAGAATCCTCCAACCGTTACAATAGATGGCATCTAAAATCGGTTCTAAGAAGTGGCTATTTAATCCTAGTTTTGTTATACAAATTTTGATCTCTTGTTTTAAGCTTTTATAATGAAATATAGACTATAACTGTGTGTCAGTCGATCAAAAAGCTTCTGTTGACATTCTGCAGATCGTGGCGAACCTTCCGGACTTTTTAAGAAAGCCAATAATTACAAAAAAGCTCAATGAATTCTACTCGCTAGACGAACCGAGCAAGTTTGAAACAATATCTATGATACTAAGGGGTAGCTCTTCAATTGAATCAAATAAGTTATATCCGTTGATAAAAACCTGGCTAGAGATTTTAACAGAATTAGAAAGTAATAAAGTAACCGAAATATTTAGAGTCTATTGTGAAGTTTTGCTCATTAATCCTGTTTTTTTCGAGAAATTGAATATTAGGCCTCTGATTGATGCCTACCTAGAGCTTGAAAACAAAAACAAGATGATATTGTCAGACTGTCTGAAAGAAGTAATTTTCTTATTTCCAAATAGGACAGAAATTTCTAAGGCAATCCCAAAATTGATTTTAGAACAGCTCAAAATTGTATAGATTTATCTAAGGTTGGGGCCTTTTGTCAGGATTCTTTTGTAACTCCCCTTCTCCTTTTTCTAGTCCAAAGAAAACCTTTTCATATTTTCGCAGGAGTTTTCTATGTTCAGGTAACGACATATCTAGTCTCATTTCATTCATAACCATTACTGCCTGAGTTGTCCACTCTTTCCAACAATCGGCACAAGAAGGATATTTTTCAGCGGATGGATCATCAACAGTCTTTTCATCAAATGCCTTACCACACTTTAGACAGCTTTTTGTCATCTCAGAATTATATGCGAAGCTGTCGTTATTTTATTCTTTATTCTTGACGCCGCAGGACAATAAGAGGATTTTTGATATTTTTAGAACTATATTTCTTTCTTTTGTCTTTACTACTTTTTTCAATATCATCAAGAGGTAATGCCAGTATTGTATGCGTATATAGTAGATTAGAACTATAACTTCTAGAAATCAAAGTGTTTGTAATCATTTTTAATTATGCCTGGAATCGCCTATAGACAAATGTGCTTATTACTGGAGTTCAGAAGATTTGCTATTCATCTCTCGTTATTTGTAAATATGTGTGATCAGATCAACTAATCAACTGATTTACGAAAAAATAAAGATGGATTGAAAATATAATGGCGGAAGGGGCCAATAGGGCATGTGAAGTTTGTTCTAAGTCAAGACACTAATTACTTATCTTCTCAATGATGGTTATTTTTACCAGCCAATATATAATTAGTAAAATAAAAAAGTGGAGTGGTTATGGTTCTTGATTATCCTGTTGTATTTTGGGCTTGTTGTTCAGTCATTGTCATTGATGGGTTGTTTTCCATCATTGATGCGTTGTTTTCCATCATCGTTGCTGTTTCTGTTCCAGTTTGATTGCCTGTCATTAATGGTTGCACCGCTGCCAATGTTGAATTACTGGCGACCACACTTTCGCTGCCTTTAGGAGCTACTGCTGTGCCTGGAGGTTGATCTGTTAGAGTTGAGTTGTTTGCAGCAATGACAGCTAGTGCACCACCCTTATATACATCCTTCATAGCGTGGTCAACACCTACATAGACTCCTTCTTCTGGAAATGTTGTTTCAACGACAGAAGCTGAGCCTGGAGGAATCCACCATGTTTCATCATTCAGGACCGTTGTACCATATCTGTTCTTGATAGCGCCGTCGCGTACTGCATCAAGCATACCGGAGATGAAATGGAAGGCTACTCCGTCATTAGGTCCGTAGTTTAGAACATACCATCTAGTTAATTCGCCTGGCTTGACCTTGAAGGGTTGGGCATTCGGATTGAGAGGAACCTTGACTTCTTCACCAATGGAAGGTACATATTTGTGAGCCATACCATTAGTCAAAACAAGAGTTGCATTGTCATTCAGGAATTTTTGTAAATCAAATGAGCCTGCTTTTGAAGCGTCGGCAGTATCACTATAGATTTCACCAAATGCCAGATAGAACTCTTTTGCTGGTTTTTCATTCTGAGGATGTACTACAATTGCACCGTTCATACCATTGGCCATGTGTTCCCATACTCCAAATAATCCGTCAGCACCGCAGTGATAGATGAATGCACCTGGAGTATTAGCATGTAATGTCCATGTCTTTGATTCACCTGGTTTTACATTCCCAGATAGAACTTGGCTCGGACCAATGGCTGCATGAAGATCCAAACTATGTATCACTTGACCGTCATTTCTTACGGTAACTTCCAGTGTGTCACCTTGATCAACTGCAATTATTGGACCTGGGATTGTACCATTCCAGACCATCGCATTATATGTAACCCCGCCTGGATGAAGAGCATTATCAGGAGCCACTTGAACTTCTTTTTCACTTGCAACTAATAGAACTTTTTTTGTAACACCGGTTGGTTGTGGTGATACTTGCGCTGCTGCGCCTGGAATTCCTCCCGAATTAAAAGGAGCAAAAATGAATCCTGCTATCAGAACACCGGCAATTATACCTGTGATAACGACCTTGTTCATTGACGCGAGGTAAGTCTACTCCCTATTAAAACCTACCTTTTAAAATATAAGCTATTCATCACAAACGTATCATAGAAACTTACCTAACATACTATACAATTATTACTGTTAACAGAATAACATCAAGAATGATGTTTGTAAGTGCTTCATTATAATAGCAACTATTTTTAGTTGGTGAGGCCTATATATTATAAAGTACTTGAGGCTCTTTCAAAAGAAAAAAAACATACATTGTACTATTTGTAATAAGGAGCTCAAATATAAATATAAAGCAGCCAAAGAATTGAATATAGAAGGTTATTTATGTGCAGACTGCCATATCGACAAAACAAAGGAATTTATCACTAAAAAGCAACAATACGAAGAAACTCCTGACAACTGTGTAATATGTGAAAAGGAAATTGAATCTGAATCAGAAAAAAAGAAACCTCGATGGCAGTGGAATATGGCTTCAGGAAGTTTGTTGTGTAGTGATTGTTTTGAGAAGAAAGAATTAAGTTATGATAAAAGGCTAAATTTTTGTTCTATGTGCAACAAAAAAATAGGTTTCATACGTTATAATCCCAAACCGAAGTGGAAAATAGATGGACAATTATGCAAAAATTGTTGGGATAAGACAAATCAAAAGGAGGTACAATGATAGGTTTGTTTAAGAAACACATTTGTGAAAGATGTGGAACAAAATTTAGGAAGATGGAGAAAATGATGCAACACATAGAGCTTATTCACGGAAAAGGTCTTTTATATGACTGTAAAATGTGCAATGTGAGCTTTGAGGGAATGGAACAGATGCGTGATCACATTAAGAAATTCCACTCCTACAATAAAATTGTAGAACAGAGAAATAATAAAAAAAGTAATAATGATTAAATAATTAATTAGGGGTATTTAGAATTCGAAGTCTTGTATAAATGGCATTGTTACTATATTCTACTCCAATTTGAAGTTCTGAACTAATCGACCTGCTACAGGTATTGTCCTCAAATATTATAGTAGACATTAATAAGATTACAGTCATAACTCTTATCGATTACAAAAGAACATTATTATTATCCTAGAGTAATAAACCTGTGTTCACTTTATAATAACTTGATAAAGATATTTTTAATACAATAATAGACAATAGATCAGTGGACCTTGAATAATGTGAATGCTGATTATTAAAAAATCGTCGATTTCATTATTATTTTAGGCGATCTGAATATAGTGACTAGGGCGGCATCATCATCAGGTATGCCTTGTGATAGTTTCACTAACGTTATGGTCTTTTTTATTTATTATTTTATTTTATATTATTATACTCCTAACATATTTTTACCCTTCTTTATGTTAAGGGAAAATCGAATTTATAACATACTCTATCTGGGTTATATCTTTTTTCTATTTTGCGCCGTTTCTTTTATAAGTAACTTCGTAGCCCTTTCGGTAAATTCATTAAAATATTTACACAACAACAGGAATTCAGTAATATCATCTATTTCACACCAAAAATGCTTTTTAGGACATGACTATTACATCTGAAGTCTCAATACATTATGTTCTTTGATCCAGTCTGCTAATACCTAGTATTACAAAATCTACAAAGATTTTATTCTAGAGAAAAGGCCAGCCAGGATATCATTGACATCTAAGAAGCTTACATTATTTATAGCACATTTTCTTGTTAGCGGCACCTTCTCTACCTGTAAGATTGAAGAGGACAAAACATAATTTTGTGTAACGATAATTTTCTTGTTTAAACTAATTGTTTTAATATCCACTTATATGCGACCAAAAGTACTGAAAATGTCTTTGATTGTTTCTGTAATTCCTTTTATAATAAGAATTATGCCTTTTTAGTTCTTGGATAGTTTAATTTTATTTTGTATTAAATATGAATTGAACATGAATCCACAATATTTAATAAAAACAAACTTTAATTCCTCATCAGGTATTTTGCATTATGAAGAAAATTGAGGCCGTAATTCCACATGCTAGACTTGGAAGCGCATTTGCAGCCATGGAGGAACTTAAACTAGGCGGTCTGACATATTATGAGTCAAAGGGCAGAGGTCAAATTCCTAGACCTGAAATGCATTCAGGAAGAGGCACTTCTACCTATAGACCAGAGTTTAATGTAAATGCGACGGTGGTAATAATAGTCAAGGATTCTGTGGTAGACAAGGTTGTAGAAAAGATTCTTAGCAGTACAAGTACAGGTCTTGCAGGAGAGGGTAAGATCTTTGTATCGGATGTAGACGACGCGATAGATATAGGATCAAAACAACGGGGAGAATCCGCTATCTAAAGCATTAGATGAATGGAAGAGTCGTTATGTTAATTTGCCTTTAGTATATCCTCAATAATCTGACTGGCGTTGAGCATACCTTTTGTTTTTGCATAATCTTCTATAAACTTCAATTGCTCTTGCGAGAAACATATGGGCATCGTCTTTTCACTATTATTGCTCATGTGATTTGAAACATTGTCGAAGATTATAATTGTTCCTATTCCTGAACAGTGAATATATATAATATTTAGAGAAACCAGACAGACAATAAGTCTTTCATTAACTTATAAGGTGAGTTCTAAAATTGCTTAGGCTTTAACTCTTGCAATTTTTATTCTTTCCATAACCTTCCAATACTCAACCTCTCCTCCTTGCCTGATCTTGTCTCGGATTTCATCCTCGACTGAAGAGGTTTCAAAGACCTCGAATGTCTCAAGATCCATAATCTGAAGTGTTTGGTCAGAAACAGAAATTACTTGACCGTTTCTTTTATCTATTAGTGGAACTTCTACATTCGCCGATACAGGAGATACAAGACTATGCCTTGATCCATCAAAAACTCCTATTGCTGCTACTCTTGCTTTTGCTGAACCATGCTTTCCGGGTTTGCTATGGTCGTATGAAACTATCCTGCAAGGCTCGCCATCTATCATAATATAAGAACCAACTTTAAGGCTGCCAAGATCCATTGGCCTGCTCAATATTTATCAGATTTTTAGGACTTATATTCATATTTAGGTATATCTATTGCAGTTGAATAATTATAAGAATACAGTGTACTAAAAATTATTGCCGCTCGTATTGCCTTAAGGAGAACAAATCACAATAAATTTATTACTTTATGATTTAAATTTAAATCATAAAGTCTAGATACTTTTGTATTTTAGTTTTACAAGGGTTATGATACAGCACTACTTTTTATGACTAACTCACAAAGCTAATTTATATTTGGAATGTACTTACCATGCATTCCAAACTATATCAGAGAGGATAATAATAAAGCTAGACGTGATTGATTGTTAGTAAGGTTGCAATATCCTGTACAAATTCCATATGGATATAGTATACAGGTAATACGTGGTTACGAGATTTGAGGCTATTTCAACTGCAAATAGGTTCTAACTGTCTTCGCGAACTATCTGAGGTGAGATTGCTTTGAACATAGCATAGATTTGGTCGCCCATTTTGATACCCAGATCATTTCGAGCTTTTTCTGTAATCCTTGCTCTCAAGTGTAAATAGTCTGTCTGAAGGTATACATCTGTTAGACTAACTTGTCGTACCAATTTAATTACTTGAGCTCTTATAACATTGCGTGCGCTTGTTTTAACAGCATCTTTTGAGAGAAATACATCCTCCGGTCTTAACAAAAGTCCAATTCTAGATCCAGTAGAATAATCACCCAATGTCTCAACTAAGTCTGAGCCTACTTCAATAATTGTAATACCGTCTTTAGATTCTATTACTTTCCCTTCTATGTAATTGGCTCCAACAAATATCTCGGATACAAAATGAGAAGAACGTGATGAGACGATCGCTTCTAGCTTGCCTTTGTTCTCTATTTTACCGTGACTTAGTATCGCTACTGAATCGGCAAGAGAATAGACTTCGTCCTCCAAGTGAGTTACATATATCACCGGAACTCCATATCTCCTGAGCACACGCCTAAATTCTATTCTTAATTTTCTCCTTGTAGGAATATCTAGATGAGCCAAAGGCTCATCCATCAGTATAATCTTGGGCTCTACTGCAAGCATTCTTACCAATGAAACCTTCTGCATTTCACCTCCGCTAAGTCCTTGAATCTTCCTATTGCAAAGGTGAGAAATCTCCATATCATCCAAGAGTTTTTTTACATAGATCTTTTTAGCTTGCTCATCTCTTTTTTTGAGGCCGAAGATAATGTTCTCATAAACATTAAGATGCGGAAAGAGGAAAGGAGTCTGAAAAGAATATCCAACTCTTCTAGACTCTATAGTTAAATGCGTTATCTCTGAGCCATCTAATATGACAGATCCATTGTCAGGCCTCATGATTCCAGAAATGAGATTGAGAACTGTTGTTTTTCCACTTCCGGTTAGCCCAACCATCACTAAGATTTCATCTTCGACCTTCAAATCTAACGGTCCAAGAGTGAACCCTGGAAATTTCTTGGTCAGTCTGACGAGTTCCAACTCCAATCCAGTCACCAGATGGGTTTCAAAGCTTCTTCTTTTCTCAAAATATAAAAAATAGCTAACGCAATCATGGATAAAACAATAACTAATAAAATAGTAGGAAGAGCGTTTGAAAGCCCTCCAACCGCATTGTCTTCAAAGACCTGAATCGAAATAGTATGGGGATTATAAGCCATCATCATAGTTGCGCCTAGCTCTCCCACAGACCTTACCCAAGCCATAATGAAGCCTACAAGAATCCCTGTCTTAGCTAGTGGAAGAGTAACATGAAGGAATGTCTCCAGCCTATTCTTTCCCAGGATCCTCGCTACTTTTTCATATGACTCATCAACAGATTCAAACGATGCTTGACTTGCTAGAATCATGAATGGAGAAGCAACATAAGTTTGTGCTATGATAACTCCAAGTACAGACTGAGTGAACTCCAGCGGAAATGCTTTTCCTAGCATTGAGTGGGGACCGAATATGCCTAACAGCAGTGCTCCACTTGCAAGTGGAGGAAGAACTAATGGGACGATGACTATTAGTCTTACCAGAAACTTACCCTTAAAATGAATTCTCGCTAAGAAGTATGCTAATGGTATTCCGAAAATTGCTACAAGAAGAGTTGAAATTGTTGCAGTAATCAAACTAAGTATAAATGCGTTAGCTACCTCACTTCTTACCATGGATTCTAGAAACGTTGTAGGCTTCACTAAAGTGAAAATATTGACAATTGGGTATGATACATAAGCAACCATAGCTCCGGCCAATACCAAAAATATCATGTCAAACCGGCTACGTTTTAATCTGCCAGGGGTATTTTTTGTCAGATTTCTATCCTTCACTTCTGGTCTCCTGCAACAACAGATTTAATAACAGAAGGGACTTTTTCAAAATCTCCCTCTATGCTAGGCTTGATTGGATTTAATCCATCGTTTTTAAGTAGATGTTGTCCTTTCTCAGAAAGCAGGAATTTAACAAAGAGTATAGATCCATCAATGTTTCTGCTTGTCTTCAGTATTGTATTAGAGAATAATATTGGCTCCCCATAGATTGTCTGGCCGGTCCGAAGAGTGTAGGAGGCTTGACTATAAAAGTTGGAGAATGTGAGATTGCTAAGGTTTATTTCTTTTGGCAGCGTTATATAAAGAAGTCCTCGTGCAACAGCTTCATGTTTATAGGAAGCAGCGGCATCTATCTGACCAGACTCCAATGCGGTCTTGAGTGTCTCTTCCGGGAAGATCTGATCGGGATTCCTATCATCACCCAGGATTCTTTCTTTAATTTTCTGATCACTGTAATATAGGTTGGCGAGCTCGGCACTTATGATCGTGTAGTAACCCATTGGATCCAGCTCAGGATCAGTTCTTCCAAATCTAAAGCGATCATTAGAGAGAACCTCGTACCACATAAGCTGACCCTTCCTAGCTTTCTCTAAATTATTAAAGAAGGCGCTATTTGGCGTGTAAGCGATAACTAACTCAGCTGAAGCAAACTTCACTAGCCATTGAGCTAGAACAGGATTGTGATCAATTAACTTCAGAATGGGGATTCTCCCTGCACTTATGAATACATCCGGCGTTCGTTGTTCATCTATTATCATATTTGCTATTTGCAACGAACCCCTACCCTCACCGAGGTAGCCGTACCCCGTGTCTTTTTGGAACGATGGACCCAGCGCACTCTCGAATGTCTTTAGTAGAGAGCCAGCATACATTACGAAAACCTTTCTCCGATTGGATTCACGTAGGTCAGTTTCAACTAAGAACCATGTACTGATAGCTAAGGATACTGCAAGTACTGTCAACAGTATGATAACAGACTGTTTCTTAAGCCGAATCAATATTGGTGTAGCCTCTACTATTTTTAAATAGTGTTACCATATCACTATTACCTGCTTTATCACCACACGTCTCCAAGTATCGCTGTTGTCTTATCACTGATATCAAAAAATGCTTACCACGCTAACAGTCATTTTTAAGAGTAACATTCATCAACTTTTATTTTAATGTTAAATACTGTTTTCCTACTTCTTCGATATCAAATGTTACCTAGCAGAAAAGTACAAGACATGCAATAAATATCGATATATTCATAATGCTAATTACTTTAATTTTTCTAATATAGAAAAGCTCATAAGATTATTTAGAGAAATTCCCTTTCTAGCCACGTCACGTCTGGTTCTTTCACAATACTTTTTGTCGCTCTGGTGTGTTTTTTCTCCTTCTACTTCAAGCAGTATAACATTCTTTGAGTAAGGAAAAATAAACTTTAATTGCTCTCTTGTTAAGATTCGAATATTTGCTAAACTTGCTCTTTGTACCCGCTCGCTTTTAATTATAACGTCTGCAACATCAGACATCTCCATTCCACTGTAACTGTATTTCGTAAAATAGATCGAAATATAGTTCAGCTTTTTGCCACAACGCTCAAATAAAGCACTATCTAATGTGAACATGAAAGACAAGCTATCTGTATTTTGTTTTCTAATGTCTTCTAAAACAATCTGCGTATCTGTAAACGATGCAAGGATATAGTGATATGCCCTTTTAGGAAAATATGGAAGAGTTTCATCAGAGAATGTTGCTGTGACAAAATAAATTTCAAAAATATTGCTATTTTGTCTCCACTGATCTATTAAGGAGCCATATTTTTTTTCATGTGGTGTACACACATATCCCAGTACGGCTCCTACCGCCGCACCCAACCCGATTTCTTTTGTTTTGCTAACGTATATA